>CAYUYN010000480.1:0-3176 GCA_964449185.1 uncultured Anaerolineales bacterium
CCCCGCCAGCGCCGCCAAGCCCACCCGCTCCAGCACCGCCTCCACCTCGGCCGCCGCGCTGCGGCCCCGCAGCCGCAGTCCATAGGCCACATTGTCGCGCACCGAGCCGCTCAGCATCACCGGACGCTGGAAGACCGTCGTCACCTGCCGCAGGCAGTCCAACGGCGGTTCGGCCGCCACCGGCTGCCCGTCGAAGGTCAGGGTGCCGGCGCTCGGTGTTTCGAGAAAGTTGAGCAGCCGCAGCAGGGTGGACTTGCCCGCGCCGCTGGGGCCCACAACGGCCAAGATCTCGCCGGCCCGGATGTCCAGCGCCGCGATGTCCAATACCGTGCGCGCCGCGGCGCCCACGCCATAGGCGTGCCGCACTTGGTCCAGCGCGTACAGGGCGTTCACCGGCCGCGCCGTCCCAGCCGCAGCAGCAGGGCATTCGCCGCCAGGGCCAGCGCCAGCAGCACCCCGCCCAGGGCCAGCGCCAGCTCAAAGTTGCCCTTGCGCGTCTCGAGCACGATGGCCGTCGTCAGCACCCGCGTTTGCCCTTCGATGTTGCCGCCCACCAGCATCACCGCGCCCACCTCGGAGATGATGCTTCCAAAACCCGCCACGATCGCCGCCAGCACGCCCGTGCGCGCTTCGCCTAGCACCGCCCCCAACACCTGCCGCGGCGTCGCGCCCAACGCCCGCACCTGCACCCGCAGCGCCGGGTCCACGCTGTCCACCGCCGCATACGTCAGGCCAATCACCACCGGCAGCGCAATGATCACTTGCGCCACGATCATGCCCGCCGGCGTAAACAACCAGCCGAGGCCACCCAGCGGGCCGCTGCGCGAGAGCAACAGGTACACCACCAGCCCCACCACCACCGGCGGCAGGCCCATGCCCGTGTACAGCAGCAGCTCCAGCAGCCGCCGGCCCGGCACGCGGTACAGCGCCAGGCCCGCGCCCAGGGGCACGCCCACGCTGGTGGCCACGGCCAGGGCCGCACCCGACACGAGCAGCGACAGCCAGATGATTGGCAGCAGTGGACCTAACATGGCGGCGCTAAGGGTTGGCGGCCTGCCACGCGTCCGAGTTGGGGTAGAACAACGCCTGCCCAAACCGCGCCTGCCCAAACTCCCCGATCAGGCGCTGTGTCTCCACGGTGGTGATCCATTCGGCGAACTTGGTCGCCAGCGCAAAGTTCACACCCGGGTGCTTCTCCGGGTTCACCGCGATCACGCCGTACGGGTTATACAGCGCCTCGTCCGGGTTGTCCGCGATGGTCGCGCCGCCCAGGACGAGGGCCAGGTCGGGCAGGTTGGCCTGCTGCGCCAGCCAGGTGGCGCGGTCGGTGAGGGTGTAGGCCGGCTTCTCATTCGCAAACTGCAGGGTCTCACCCATGCCCTGCCCCAGTGAGTAGTACCAGCCCGAGGCGGCCGTGGGGGTCAGCCCGGCGCCGGCCCACAAGCTCTTCTCCTGGCTGTGCGTGCCCGAGTCGTCCCCGCGCGAGGCAAAGTTCGCCCCGGCCGCGGCAATGGCGGCCAGCGCCTCCCTGGCGCTGGCCGCGCCGCCCGCCCCGGCCGGGTCTTCCGCCGGCCCCACCAGGATGAAGTCGTTGTACATCACGTCCAGGCGGTTCACGCCGTCACCGCTTTCCACGAAGGCGTCCTCGCGCGCGCGGGCGTGCACCAGGATCACATCGGCATCGCCATTTGTCCCCAGCTCGATGGCCTGCCCGGTCCCCACCGCCACCACATCCACGCGCGCGTTCTGCTGCTTCTCAAAGTCCGGCAGGAGCGCGTCCAACAGGCCCGAGTCGGCCGTGCTGGTGGTGGTCGCCAACCGCAGCACCTGCGGGGCGCCGGTGGCGGTGACGGGCGGCACCGGTGACACCGGCGTGGGCCCCGCCGTCGCAGGCGGGGCGCACCCGGCCGCTAGCATGACCACGCCCAACCAACACGCCAGCCTGGATTTCCAAGTGATTTCCATGCTATTCTCCGAATGGGAAACGCTTGCCTGAAAGCCGTCGCGCTATGATATCAGAACATAGCGCAGCCCGCATTTGCTTCCCCAGGCCCCGAGTCCTATAATGCCGCCGCTCGCCATTTTCAATCGCACAGAAGTTGGTTGTCATGCGCTGGCGGTCCTCTACCCGCACCCAATATCTTGGCCTGGCCATTCTCATCAGCGGCGCCGTCCTGCTGTCCGGCATCGCCATGGGCCAGCGTTGGCTGATGCTCACCGGCTACCTGCTCACGGTGACAGCCTGGTGGGCGCGGCAGGGGCTGCCGTTCACCACGCGCCGGATCAACTGGCGCCGGCGCCAGCCGCCCCGGCCTCCCAAACCGCTTTCACCGCCTGATCGATAGTCCGGCGTTCCGGCTGGCCCAGCCGCCCGCGCCCGGTACACCGCTTCCACGCCATCCCGCGCTTCGCCAATGACCGTCGCCTCCAGCCCTGCGTGCAGCCGCCGCCCGATGATCCGACGAATGACGGCATGGAAAAAGTGAGTCGAACCCCCTCACGCCCAGCCGTGCGCCCGCGTCTCCCAGCTCAGCCCGGGGTACCAGCGCTCGTCGTTGAAAGGCCCAAACCCACCGCTCCAGGCACAGTAGGTCGTGGCCGGAAAGCCATGGTAGGGTTGGCTGTTAACGGCCACCGGCGTAGGGTAGGGATGCAGCCCCAGGGCCGTGGCCCCCTGCTCGAACAGCCGGCCCATGGTGAACGGCCGCATGGGCGGCAGCGGATATGGGCCAGTCGGCCAGGGTGTGGCCCTCGGGCAGCACCTGCTCTCCCCAGCGCTGGCGCACGTAGGAGAGATAGCGCAGGTGGTGGGGGTGGCAACGCGGCAAGGCCCCGCCCCAATGGATCACCGAGCCGCCCACCCCGTTCATCATCCGCCCCAGGCTAAAGGTGGCCTCGCGGGTAGGCTCGCCGGGGTGGCGCCGCCAGCGCGGGGTCTCGCTGAGGAACTTAGCGCCCATGCTGCCCCGGCAGTAATAGGTCGAGCCCAGCTCGTCGGGCACATAATCACGCCGGGTGCGCCACGGACCAGCTTCCAACCCCACCACGCGCAGGCCGGCCCGCGCCAGCAGGTAGGCCGCCTGCGCGCCGGCCGCCCCCCACGCCGACCAGCACCACATCGTCCGGCCCGCTGGGCGGCTGCGCCCCAAGCTGTGGGTCATAGCCGGGGATGTCCA
>CAYUYN010000481.1:0-3172 GCA_964449185.1 uncultured Anaerolineales bacterium
CGCGCCCACCGCGCGCAGGATGCGGTCGGCCAGCTCGGGCGGCTTCACCAGCGCCTCCAGGTGCGCGCGGGTGGCCGGCCAGTCGGCCAGGGCCGCGGCAAAATCAGCGCGGTGCGCGTGCCAGGCGGCCAGCTTCTGGCGATAGTCGGCCCAGCACTCGGCCGCCACGCGTCCGCTGGGGTCCAGCGGGTTAAAGGCGCGCTCGAGGCGGGCCTGCATCTCGGCCTCGGTCGGGTAGCAGGCGTCCAAGTTCACCTCGGCCGGGTCGAACTGGTCAAAGAACACCTGGTAGGCGGTGGTGGTCAGCAGGGTGGTCAGCGCGACCTGCGAGCCGTGCTGCGCCAGGGGCCGGTGGGCCTGTTCGGCGCACAGGTCCAGCACGTGCGAGACCACGTGCTCATAGCCCGAGAGCGGCGCGGTGGCGTGCGACAAGGACATGGCCAGCCCGCCCAGGGCAATCAGCTTGGCCAGCACCGCCATGCCCTCCAGGGTGCGGCCCTCGATGGCGGCGGCGTGCGCCAGGAAGATCTCGTCGAGCGGCCCCATCAAGCTTTGGGCAAACTCGGTGTAGGTGGCGTCCAGGCCGAGACGATAGGCCAGCCACCAGTCGGCGTAGCTGCCAAAGGCGGCCAGCAGGTCGCCCACGCCCGCGACCGTCATTTCGGCCGGCGCGTCGCGCAGGGTCTCCAGGTCGCACACCAGCACATCGGGGTAGCGCGAGGCCAGGGTGCGCTTGATCCCCTCCACAAAGACGGGGGCCATGTTGGACGTATAGGCGCTGACGCTGTTGGCGGTCTGGTAGACCACAAAGGGCAGGGGGGCGGCCTGGGCCTGCTGCTGGAACAGATAGCAGGCGTGCTTGGCGATGTCGGTGACCGCGCCCGAGCCAACGGCCAGCACGGCCGTGCCCGCCGTCAGGGTGGCCTGCACCCGGCCGATCTGATTGAAGTCGGTGTGTACCTGCCCGGTCGCATCCGGCTCCAGCCACACCGGCTCGGGCTGCCAGCCGGCGGCGCGCAGCTGCTCCAGCACCAGGGGCTTCAGGTCGGCGCCCTCGCGCTGCATGGGCGTCTGGTCCATCACCACCTTCAGCGGGCCCTCGGGCGCGGCCCCGGCCAGCAGCAGCAGCTCTGACAGTCGCCCCAAGGCCCCTGGCGCAAAGAGCATGGCCCGGATGGGCAGGTCTTCGCCGGCCGGGTAGCCGGGAATGGTGCGCAGGGCTGCCTTGAAGTCGTCGCCGTCGCCCGGATCAAAACGCAAGGCCATGCCAGACCTCATTGAGCATGTTAGCCCTTAAGCCCGGAGAGCATGACGCCGCGCACGATATAGCGCTGCAGCAGCAGGTACAAGACCACGATCGGCAGGATGGCCAGGCTGGTCTGGGCCAGCACCAGGCCGGTGAAGCTGCCCTGCGACCGGGTGGCCACGGCCAGGCCCAGGGTGATGGTGTACAGGGCCTTGTCCGAGACCACCAGCAGCGGCCACAGCACATCGTTCCAGCGCCACAGCGCGCTGAGCACCGTCAGGGCCGCCAACGCCGGCCCGCACAGCGGCAGGATGATGCGCCAATAAATGGTGAACTCGCTGGCGCCATCCACGCGCGCCGCATCGACCAGCTCATTGGGGATGCTCGCAATGTACTGCCGCAGCAGAAACGTGCCAAAGCCGCCGGCGACGAAAGGCAGGATCATGGCCCACAGCGTGTTCTGCAGGTGCAGGTCGCGCATGAGCAGGTAGAGCGGGATCATGCGGATCTCAAAGGGGATCATCAGCGTCGTCAGCACCATCACAAACAGCACCGACTTGCCCACGAAACGGCCCTTGGCAAAGGCATAACCGGCCATCGAGCTGAACAGCAGCAGGCCCAGGGTGGAAGCGGTGGTCACGATGAGGCTGTTCAGGTACAGGCGCAGGATCGGCAAATTGGTGAGCGCCACCTGGTAGTTGAACCAGCTAGGGTCCTTGGGCCACAGCCGCGGGATGCGCGGCATGGCCATATTCGCCGAGCGCGAGAACGAGGTCGCCACCATCCACACGAAGGGCACGATCATGGCCAGCGCGCCCAGGCTCAGCAAGGCGACCAGGAGCAGTTGCTGCGCCCGCTCGGCATCGCGGCGGGTGGCAAAGAGGCGGCTGGCGCGCACGGGTTGGGCGGCGGAGACGGCCGCCGGTTGAGTGATCTCAGGCTGCACGGCGGTTCGCCTCGCTAATCATTGCTGCCGAAGTCGCGGCGCAGGAACAGCCGGAAGTTGATGAGCGTTAGCCCCAGCACGATGGCAAACAGGATGACGGCCACAGCCGAGGCCAGGTTGAAGTCGGTGCCCTCGAAGGCGGTCTGGTACATATACATGACGATAGTCTGTAGCGAGCGGGCCGGCGTGCCGCTGGGGCCGCCCAAGGCCCATAAGTCCGAAAAGCGCGACATCGCGTCGATGGTGCCGGTCAGGATCAGGAAGATGATCGTTGGCCGCAGGCTGGGGATGGTGATGTGCCGCCAGACCTGGAAGCCGGTGGCGCCGTCGACCACGGCGGCGTCGTACAGCTCCACCGGCACGGCCTGCAGACCGGCCAGAAAAATCAGCATGTGATAGCCCAAGGCCACCCACACGGCGATGAGGGTGGCCGCCGCCCGCGAGCCGGTGAGGCTGAGGCGCGGATCGGCCAGCCACAGCGGCAGGGGGTCTACCCCCAGGGCGCGCAGGGCGCCGTTGAGCAGGCCCCAGTTGGGCTGAAAGACGTAACTAAAAATGATGGCTATGGCCACGGTGGAGGTGATCTGCGGCAGGAAGTAGATGACCTTGAACAGGTTCGGCGCAACGCGCAGGCCATTGAGCAGGGAGGCCAGCACCAGCGACAGGGGCAGCACGACCACCAGAAACGCCAGCCCCAGGCCGATGGTATTGAATAGCGCGCCGAAAAACACCTTATTGGACAGCAGCCGCACAAATTGCACAGCGCCTACAAACTCTTGCTGCGTGGCCACCTCGCGGAACAGGCTGAGGCGGAAGGTCTGCAGGGTGGGATACGCCACGAACAGCACGTAGACGATGATCGTCGGCGCGAGGAAGGCATACCAGACCAGGCTTTGGCGCAGTTGACGCAGCATGGGCACCTCTCAGGGGGGCGAGGGCCAAAGCCCTCGCCCCCCATACGCATCTACGGGCCGGTCCGG
>CAYUYN010000482.1:0-3137 GCA_964449185.1 uncultured Anaerolineales bacterium
GTCAAAGCTGCCGGCGGCCAACGGCAGGGCCTCGCCCAGGCCGCACACGCGCGGCAGGCCGGCCCGGTTCTGCCGCAGCGAGATCAGGTCGGGGTCCAGGCCCACCGCGCGGCGCACCTCGCGCCAGAACAGCTCCAGCACGCCGCCGCGCCCGCAGCCCAGGTCCAGCACGCGGGCGCTGGGCGCCAGGTAACGGCGGGTGAGGGCCTCCAAGGCCTCGCCGCTCGGGCGCCAGCCGGGGTGGCGGCGCTTGAAGCGCTCGCGGTAGGCGTTCTGCTTTTCCAGGGGCAGCATGGCGGCTCCGGTGTGCCCCCGTCAGTCCGTCTCCGTGTACGGCAGTGCCCGCATAAAAGCCAGCAGGTCTTCGATCTCCGGCGCGTCCATGGCCAAGCCCATGCTGTGAAAGCCCCGGCCAAACAGGGTGTCGCGCAGGGTGGCGGCCGAGCCGTCGTGGAAGTAGGGCGCGCTGGCCCAGACGCCGCGCAGCGAGGGCGTGTCAAAGCGCTCGCCCTCGCTGTCGCCCTGTTCGGCGGGGTGCGGGCTTTGGTCGGTGAACAGGGGACCGCTGTGGCAGGCCGCGCAGCCCCAGCGCCGGAAGGCGCGCTCGCCGCGCATCAGGGTCTCACTGGAAAGCGCGTAGGGCGAGGCCGGCGCGGCCAGGGTGGCCAGGTAGGCGGCCAGCGCGTCCAGCTCGGGCGCGCGCCCGCCGTTCGGATCACCGAGGCTGGGGTGTACGGCGCCGGGCACCAGGCCCGCGCCAAACTGGATGCCGCGGATCGTCTGCTCGACGTCTTGCAGCTCGTCCAGGTCGCCGTTCCAGTGCAGGGGCAAGGTCGCGGCCGCATCGAACAGGGCCGGCGTGGCGCGCGGCCCATCGCGGAAGCCCAGCCAGGTGCGAGCGTCGGCGCCGCCATCCAGGTGGCAGGCCGAGCACGCTATCCAATGCTCGCGCGACATCGGCGCCAGGGATGAGTTGAACAAGCGCTTGCCCGCCAGCACGGTTTCGGAAAGCGGCAGGGTGGTCAGGGTGACGGCGCCCGTGTGTGCCAGCGCGCCGGTATCAAACACATCCAGGCTTCCGTCCAGCGCGTTGAGCACGTACAGCCGCGCGCCGTCAGGCGAGAGGGCCAGCCCGCGCGGGTTGTGCCCCACCGGCCAATGGGCCACGACTTCCAGCGTGGCCAGGTCCAGCACGGTCACATCATCGCTGCCCGCATTGGCCACATACAGCCGGGCGCCGTCCGGGCTGAGGGCGGCGGCGAACGGCACGCTCACCGGCCGGTCAAGCTCGGCCAGGGGCAGGCGCGCGGCGGGGTCGAAGGCGCCGGCGGCCAGGTCGAGCACGCTGACCATGGGCTGCACGGTGGAGTTATAGGTCAGGTCGGTGTTGGTGGACAGGGAATAGGTCTGCGGCAGATAGGCGCGAGCGCTGTCCGGGCTGAGGGCCACGAACTGCGACAGGTTGGCGTTCGCGTCGCCGCCGATGACGTTTAGCAGCTTAGGGGCCAGGGGGTCTATGACACTCACCCGGCCCGAGTACAGGTGAGTCACCAGCAAACGGCTCTGGTCCGCGGTGAGGGCCAGCCCGGTGGGGAAGGGCTCGAGGTCCAGGCGCGCGGTGACGGCGAGCGGGTCCAGGTCCAGGACCACGACTTGCGGCGGTCCATCCAGGCTGACGTAGGCGTGCGCGCTGCCGGCCACCACCCCATACGGCCGCCCGCCCAGGTCCAGCGCCGGTTGGCTCGTGGCCGTGGCCGTGTCCACCACCGACAGGCTGTGCGAGCCGTGGTTGGCCACCAGGAGACGCGCGCCATCGGGCGTAAAGGCCAGGGTGCGCGGGTCATCGCCCACGGCTACCTCGGCCAGCACGGTCAGGCCGGGCAGGGCCACCAGGGTGATCGAGTCCGAATCCGGATTGACGGCGGCCAGGCGGGTGCCGTCGGGCGAGACCGCTACGGCCGAGGCGCTCACCGGCCCGGGGAGCGGCGTCACCGCCGTGGGGACCAGGGGCGTCCGCGCCAGGCAGGCGCTCAGAAGGCCAGCCGCGGCCAAGAGCGCCAGGGGTATTCTCACCCAACACCCCGCATTTTTTCCCACATAGAAGGATACATAAAGTGTTAAGAAGCGCTTTACCTGGATTTAACAATCGTCGATTACAATCCTAGCAGCCTGAGAGTGGCGCCAGACGCGGGCGCCGGAAGCGCAAGCAGGCGAATTCAAGAAGAAAGGAGGTGTCAGGATGAATTTGAGTACGTGCCCGTATTGTAACCTGCCAGGGCTGGTGACGACGATCAAGGTTCACGGCGGCGGGATGGATGTCACTGGCAAGTGCGCCACCTGCGGCTACAGCTACGACAGCGAATATGCGCCGTTGGAAGCGACCGATGACCTTCCCGGCGACTTCACCCGCCCGCTCGATGCCACCGCTGTGGACTAACCGTCCCAGCGGTCCCCTGCACTATGAACGCCCGGCCTTAGCGCCGGGCGTTTTGGTTAACCGCCCCGCCGCGCCACAAAGTACACCCGGCCCTCCTGCTCGGGGTCGGCCAGGGGCGCATCGAGGTCGGCCAACGTCGCGGTGTGGACCTCCGGCCAACCCTCGTCCAGCAGCGCCTGGCGCACCGCCTCCATCTCGAACACGGTGTTGTAGATGGCCTCATCAAAGCGCTCGTAGCCGCCTCCGGCGGCCGGCACGAAGCCGGTGAGCGTGGTGAGCGCGCGCTCGGCGCCGGCGTCAAACGCGCGGCGCTGGATCAGCACTGCGCCGTTGGCCTCGTGCACGCTGAGGCTGTTCCAGCCTTGCAGTCCCAGCCGGGTGTTGAGATCAAAGACGAACAGACCACCCGGCGCCAGCACGGCCTTCACCGAGCGGAAGCAGCCGCGCAGGGCCTCCAGGTGGGGCAGGTGATTGAGGGCGTCAAAGGTGCTCAGCGCCAGGCCGAAGCGCTGCGCGAGCGTGAAGTGGGCGGCATCGGCCTGCACAAAGCGCGCCTGGCCCGCCGCCACGGCCGCGGCATTGTTGGCCGCCGCGTGCGCCAGCATCGCGGGCGAGAGGTCCAGCCCGGTGACGGCAAAGCCCTGTGCCAAAAAGTGCCGGGCCAGTTGGCCGGTGCCGCAGCCCACGTCGAGCACGGGCA
>CAYUYN010000483.1:0-3113 GCA_964449185.1 uncultured Anaerolineales bacterium
GCTACTAGGGCGGGCAGGGGGCCGCCCCTACAGCCGATAGGAAACCGCTCTAAATGTTGTCGTGCTCGCGCGCGGGCGGCGTCGCGCTCTCGCTGGCGCCGGGGCCGTTGCTCTCGGTGGGCATTGGATTTGGCGACTGGCGGGCCGAGCGGCGCTCCACATGGCCCACCCGCAGCCGCAGGGTGGCAATTTCCAGGTCCTGCTCGGCCTCGGCCAGCCGGTTGAACAGGCTGACGATTTCCTGCGCGCGGCGCGAGAGCACCGGGCTGGCATGTGGGGCCGTGTTTTCGGCCTCCGGCGGCAGGTAGCCCACCTGGCGGAAGAGCCAGATGGAGTCCTCGCCGGCCAGCTCGGCCAGCTTGCGCAGGTTGTGGGCATCGGGCAGGTTTTTGTCGTTCACCCACGCGCCCACCGTCACCTGGGCCACACCCAAGGCCTTGCCCAGGCTGGCCTGGGTCCAGCCCCCGTTGCGCATAAAGGTGTCTAACCAATAGCGAAAATCCATCACACCCACCTCACCGGCTCGTTGGCTGCGCTCCGCGTCCACGGCCGGGCGCTGCCCGGCTCGGGTGGAGCCTATAGACCCAATTTTATCGCTATGCCATTACTTTTTCCATTGCCGCCGGAAAGTGCTATTCTGTAAGTCGGTAGGGGCGGGTAGGCTATGTTCCCCGAAGAATGGGCGGGGGTTAGAGCAGCCAAAGGAGGCAGGCAGATGGAGACCAGACGTTTTGGCCGAACCGGCCACATGAGCACGGTGGCGATTTTGGGCGCCGCGGCGTTTGCCAAGTCCACGCAGGCCGAGACCGACACGGCCATGGAGCACGTCATCGCCGCGGGGGTCAACCACATCGACGTGGCGCCGTCCTACGGCTGGGCCGAAGACCGCCTGGGGCCCTGGCTGGCGCGCGAGCGGGGGCGCTTCTTCTTGGGGTGCAAGACCACGGAGCGCACGCGGGCCGGCGCCGCCGCCGAGCTGCGCGGCTCGCTGGGGCGGCTGCGGGTGGAGCGCTTTGACCTGTTCCAGATGCACGCGGTGACCAGCATGGCCGAGCTGGATCAGGTCACCCAGCCGGGCGGCGCGCTGGAGGCGGCGGTGGAGGCGCGCGAGCAGGGCCTGACCGACTATATTGGCATTACGGGGCACGGCTTTGAAAGCCCGGTGGTGTTTCTTGAAGCGCTGCGCCGCTTTGACTTCGACACGGTGCTGTTCCCGGTGAACTTTGTGCAGTATGCCAACCCGGCTTACCGCGAGCCGGCCGAGGCGCTGCTGCGCACCTGCCGGGCGCGCGGCGTGGGCGTGATGGCCATCAAGGCGCTGACGCGCAGCCCGTGGAATGGACGGACGCCGAGCTACAACACGTGGTACGAGCCGTTTGACCAGGCTGAGGAAGTGCAGGGCGCGGTGGACTTTGCGCTGTCGCAGGACGTGACGGGGCTGTGCACGTCGGGCGACACGCGCTTGCTGGACCTGATGCTGGCGGCCTGCGAGCGGTTTGCGCCCATGGGCGCGGCGGAGCAGGCGGCGCTGGTGGCCGGCGCGGGGCAGTACGAGCCGCTGTTCGCGTAAATTGTCCGTTAGGAAGAGCTGGCGGGGTGATTGGGCGCGGACGAAGTCCGCGCCCAATCACCCCGCATTTCATTTGTGAGCCGGCGCGGCTGATATAAGCGGACGCGAGCTCGCTGCGAAACTCACGCGTCGCGCTGTCGTCGTCGCCCAGCAGTTTTAAGACGCCCAGCATCACCAGGCGCGGTTGGCCCTGGCGGCAACGAAATTGCCTTGGACGGATTTGGTGAGCGCGGCTGAGAAGGGCGGGCGGTCTGGTACGCGCCCCAGGCCGGTTAGGTCGGCCCGCGCGAGCGGCTGAGCGCCTGGACGAAGACGTCGACCAGGCGCGGGTCGAACAGCCGGCCGGCGTTGACGGACAGGTATTGGAGCACGTCGTAGTTGGAGCGCGGCGGGTGATAGGGGCGCACGGTCGTCAACGCGTCATACACGTCGGCGATGGCCATGAGCCGGCCCTCGATGGGGATGTCCTTGCCCTTGCGGCCCTGGGGATAGCCGGAGCCATCCCAGCGCTCGTGGTGGTAGAGAATGTAGGGGATGGCGGCCTGCAAGTGGCTGATGTCGCGCAGGATGCGGGCGCCGGCCACGGGGTGCTCCTGCATGGCTTCCCATTCGGCCGGGGTGAGGGCCTCGGGCTTGTTGAGGATGCTGTCGGCGATGGTGATCTTGCCGATGTCGTGCAGGCGGGCGCCGAACTCGAGCGTGCGCAAGTGTTCGGGGGCCCAGCCCAGGGCCTCGGCCAGGCTGCGGGCGTAGGTGGCCACGCGCTCGACGTGGCCGTGGGTGTAGGCGTCGCGGCTTTCGATGGTGTTGGCCAGCACGTTGACGGTTTCGAGATAGGCCAGCCCGATCTGGGCGATCTGGACCTCGGCCACGCGCAGCAGGCGCGCGTTGACCACCGCCAGCAGGTCGGCGTGGTCGACGGGTTTGGTGAGGTAGTCTTCCACGCCCAACGAGCGGCCCAGGCGAATATCGGCCGGGCTGTCGTTGGCGATGAGGAAGATGAAGGGGATCAGCACCCAGCGCGGGTTTTGGCGCAGGGTCTTGTAGAACTCGATGCCGCTCATGAACGGCATGTTGATGTCGGACAGGATCAGGTCGGGCGTGAGGCGCTCCAGCAGGTTGAGGGCGGCCCGGCCGTCTTCGGCCTGGACGACGCTGTAGCGGTCGGCCATCAGGGTGAGGGAGACGGCCTGGCGCATCTCGGCGTTGTCTTCAACGAGCAGGATCTGTTTGCGCTGGAGCGGGGTAGTCATGACGGCATAATAATACTGGTTTTGTGAGAAAAGGTGAACTGCCGAGGAAAGGCCAGCGGAGCGTGTGGAAGAAGGAGGGCAGAGAAGTGGGGCAGCGGCCGGTTGCGCCTACGGGAGCGGGGAGCCGCTTTTGTGGCGTTTTTCGGCAAAAACCATTGACGGACGCGGGCAGTCGGGTATAATGGCTGTCGCGCCGCCGCCCAGCGGCGTATTATCTGGCGAGGTAGCTCAATGGCAGAGCAGGGGACTCATAAGCCCTTGGTTGATGGTTCAAATCCATTCCTCGCCAC
>CAYUYN010000484.1:0-3105 GCA_964449185.1 uncultured Anaerolineales bacterium
TCATCGCCCTGACGGCTTCGCAGGCGGCCACGGCCAGTGGCAACGCCACCGAAGCGCAGCACAATGGTGTCATCGCCAAGATCAACCTCGAGCGCACCGACGGCGGCGCGTGGGCCAAGGTCGCCCGCAGCCGGCGCGCGTTTGCCACCTACCGCTTCAACCGGCGGCTGTACGACCTCACCTTTAATTACATCACCCAGGCCGAAAGCGGCGGCGCCTCCGCGCAGGGCACGCGCTTGCGCCAGGAGGCGGCGGCGCAGCTTGAAGAAAGCAACCTGGCCTACGAGTTTACCGACGCCGCCTACCTGGTGGAGGACGAGGACGGCAATTTGGTCGACTTCGACGTTGACAACTACCTCAACGACCAACGGCAGATTGCGGCCATCTACCAGGACATCGACTACGACGACAACTTTCAAGACGCCGACGCGCTGCGTAGCGATAGCCTGGCGCTGAACATCAGCGTGCTGTTCTGGTTCGTGGCGCTGCTCTTGTTCACCTGGGCCGAGATCACGCGCTCGGCCCTGCGCTGGCTGTGGCTGGGCGGCGGCGTGCTCGTCTCCCTGGCCATTCTGGCCGCGTATGTGCTCACCGGCCTGTCGGCCGCCCTGGGCCTCTAGCCATGAGCAGCGCCCCGGCCCCGGCCGCCAGCACCCGGTCTGATATCTTCAAAAACAGCGTCATCGTCCTGTTGACCCTGGTCAGCGTGTTTGCCGCGCTGGTCACGTTTCTGCAAAACCACGCCTCGCTGCGCTCGTCCGACCTCGCCCAACGAAGCTCCTTCAACGCCGTCAACGCCACCGGCCTGTTCTTCCGCGCCGGGCTGGAGACCGCCCACGGCAGCGATGTGCTCCAGCGCTACGAAGACTACGTGCAGCGGGCCGTGCGCGCCGACACTAAGGCCCGCGCCCTGCTGATGGGCGCCAAGCCCGATCTCGCGGCCGAGTACTTCCTGGACTCCACGCGTTGGCGCGAGGCCGCCAATGAAGTGGCCACCTCCGACCCGCTGCTGGCGGACTACGGCCAAGACATCGAGCGTTACCGCGAGACATTGTCGCGCGAGGCTTACGTTGAAGAGGAGCGCGAGCATACTCTGCTCGATCAGGCGCGCGCGTGGAGCACCAAGGCCAACGGCTACGTCGCCGTTTTGTCCACCCTGTCGGTGGCCCTGTTCCTCTCCGGCCTGAGCCTGACTCTGGGCAATCGGCTGCGTTACCTGCTGGCGGCCGCGGGCGGCGGGTTGGCAACCTTGTGCGTCTTCTGGGTGCTGGTGGTCCTGCTGACCCCGGTGCCGGTCATCCCCGATGAGGCCATTCAGAACTTTGTCGACGGGCGCATCAAGTACAACCTGGCCCAGGCCTACGGTGAAGACCTTGAAGTCGCCCGTTTCGACCTGAACAATGCCGTGGAGCTGGCGCCCGACTACGGCCGGGCCTACTTCTATCGTTCGCTCACCAATACCGGCTCCAGCCTGCTCGAGCCGGAAGGCGACACGCAGCAGGCCATTGAAGACTCATTGGAAGCCATCGCGCTGGGCAATGACAGCGCGCCGGTGCTGGGCAACCTGGGTTGGCTGTACTACCTCAACGGCCAATACAACAGCGGCCTGGAGCAGACGCGCGCGGCGTTGGCCCTTGCGCCGCAGGACTGCTACCTGTCACTCAACCACGGCCTGACCCTGATGGCGCTGGAGCGGCCCGACGAGGCCGCCACCGCCTATGGCCAGGCCATCGACTGCGCGCTGCGCCAAAGCAGCGAAGACCGCTTCCGCCGCGACCTGGACCTGGGCGTGCGCGACCTGAACGAGCTGGCCGAAGCCCGGCCCGATCTGGGCGACTCGTTGGAACCCGCCATCGTGCGGCTCAAGGAGGCCCTGGCCTCGGTGGTCATGTACGGCGAGCCGCAAGTGCACGAGATTGGGGCCGAGTTTGGGAGCATTGCGTTTGGCGGCAGCGTCGATGAGAACAACATCGTGCTGGACGTGAGCAATGAGTACCCGCAAAGCGCTACGATCATCTATGCCCAGCTTGAATATTCGGGCATGGACCCCGACAGCCGCTGGATGACCCGCTGGCTCTTGAACGGCGAGGAATACCTGGCCACGCCGTATGAGTCGTGGATCTACGGCGAACAGGGCACGACGTGGGTTAGCGTGTTCAACAACGGCGGGCTCAACTCGGGCGCCTACGAGCTGGATGTGTTTGTGGAGGGCCGGCTGGTCACGCGCGGCACGGTGGTCGTGCTGCCAGGCAACCTGCCGCCCATGTTCTACTATGCCAGCACGAGCGTCGGCGTCACGGTCAGCTACCCGCTGACGTGGAACATCACCGACCTGGCCGACAACGAGGTGTCGGTAGTGGCCGTGCGCGACGCCGACACCGAGACGTTCTTTGGCGTGACGGCGTGGGTGGCCGACACCGGCACGGACGAAGACATCTTCGAGCTCTTCGACCTGTACTTCACCGCGCTGGACACATCGGCGGAAGACTTCACTTCCGAAGAACCCGTAGAGTTTTTGGTGGCCGACCGGGACGGCTGGCTGAACTACTACAGCTACACCAACAGCGCCGGGCAGCCCATCGAGGGCGCCCTGGCCGGTGTGTTCAGCAACAACCAAGACCTGGCCTTCATTGTCGTCATCGAATCCCGCGCCGAAGACTGGGACGGGCTGCTGGATGTGTTCAATGCGATGCTCGCGCGCATGACCATTGATCGGTAAGCCACAGCCGGCCTAACCACAGCGGGCGGCCGGCGCGCTCTTCGCGCCGGAATCCCTTCGCCCCTTCCACCTACTTCCCCAGGCGCTTCTTAAACTCGGCGCTCAGAGCGGGCACGATCTTGAACAGATCACCCACGATGCCATAGCGCGCCAGCCGAAAGATTGGGGCTTCGGCATCCTTGTTGATGGCCACAATGGTCTTGGCCGAGCGCATGCCCGCCTGGTGCTGGATGGCGCCGGAAATGCCGCAGGCCACATACAGGTCAGGCGCGACGGTCTTGCCGGTCTGGCCGACTTGGTGCGCGTAAGGGATCCAGCCCGCGTCCACGGCCGCGCGGCTGGCGCCCAGCGCGCCGCCCAGCACCTGGGCCAGCTCGCGCACGGGC
>CAYUYN010000485.1:0-3099 GCA_964449185.1 uncultured Anaerolineales bacterium
CACGTGGCTGCCGGACGCCCACGTCGAGGCGCCCACGGCCGGCTCGGTGATCCTGGCCGGGGTGCTGCTGAAGCTGGGCACCTATGGCTTCGTGCGCTTCAACCTGGGCATGTTCCCCGAGGCCGCCGTGCGCTTTGCGCCGATCATGGCCGTGCTGGCCGTCATCGGCATCCTTTACGGCGCCGTGGTCTCGTACGCGCAGACCGACGCCAAGAAGCTGGTGGCCTACTCGTCGGTCAGCCACCTGGGCTTCGTCATGCTGGGCCTGTTCGCCCTCAACCCGCAGGGCATCCAGGGCGCCATTCTGCAGATGATCAACCACGGCCTGTCCACCGGCGCGCTGTTCTTGCTGGTGGGTGTGATCTACGAGCGGCGCCACACCCGCGAGTTGGCGCAGTTTGGCGGCTTGTGGAAGGTCATGCCGCTCTACGGCGCCTTTATGCTGATCGTGGTGCTGTCGTCCATGGGTCTGCCGGGCCTCAATGGCTTTGTGGGCGAGTTCGCCATCCTGCTGGGCGCCTGGGGCGCCGGCCAGCCGGGCGGGCCGCTGGGCTCCTACTGGTACGCCGGCCTGGCCGCCATCGGCGTCATCCTGGCGGCCGTGTACTTGCTGTGGATGTTCCAGCGCATGTTCCTGGGCGAAGTGACCAACGAGAAGAACCGCGGCCTGCCCGACCTGACCCGCCGCGAGATCGCCATCCTGGTGCCGCTGCTGATCCTGATCTTCTGGATCGGCCTGTACCCGGCGCCGTTCCTGAACCTGCTGTCGCCGTCCGTCGACCAGTTGGCGGCCTCGCTGCAGGCCGCGGCCGTGTCGCTGCGCTAGGGCCTCGACATGTACCGGTCGGCGCTGGGTGACTTTGAGAGCCCGCGGGCCGAGCAGTTCTACATTGACGTGCTGCGCCGGATGACGCCCGACCAGAAATGGCAGGCGGCGTTCGAACTCTGGCAAATGGCGGTGGACACCACGCGCGCGCGCGTGGCGAAGGACCATCCCGACTGGACGACAGCGCAGGTGCGCGCCGAGGTGGCTCGCCGCATCATGGAGGCGAATGGAGCAGCGCGACTTCCTGTTTCGCGTCCTTGAAGCGCTGGAGCAGGCAGAAGTTGCCTACGCGGTGACTGGCTCCTGGGCGTCGATGACATACGGGACGCCGCGTACAACGCATGATTTAGACGTTGTTATCACCTTGTCGGTTGACCAAGCCCTAAAGCTGGCTGAGGCCTTACCCCCGCCGCTTTACGCCGATGCTGTTTGGATGCAGGCGGCCGCTGCCCTGGGGGAGTTTTTCAATATTATTGACCCTGACCTGGGCGTGAAGGTCGACTTCTGGCCTCTGAAACCCGATGCCTACTCCCAGGAGCAGTTCCGGCGCCGCCGCCGCGAAGAAATCGCCGGGCGTCCAGTTTGGATGCTGGCCGCGGAAGATGTGATCCTGGCAAAACTGCTCTGGTATCGGCTGTCGGAAAGTGAGCGGCAACTGCACGATTGCATCGGTGTTTGGAAGGTGCAGAGAGACACGCTTGATCTTGAATACCTGCGGCACTGGGCACACGAGCTGTCAATTGCTGATTTGCTGGGCAAGGTGACCGCGGCTTGACAGCCGCTGCGGTGCTCAGCCGTTAGCCTCATGAATCCTGGAACTTCGCTATGACTTTGCCTCCTTCTGACGTCAACGCCATCCTGCCCGTGCTCATCCTGCTGGGCTATGCCTGCCTGCTGCTGCTGGTGGATCTCGCCATTCCCACTGGCCAGAAACGCTGGACGGCGTGGCTGGCGCTGCTGGGCCTGGTGGCCTCTGGGCTGGGGCTGCTGGCCTGGCCGGGCGGGGGACGGCTGGTGGCCTTCAACGGCATGCTGATCGCCGATGGCTTTGCCGCCTTCTTGATCGTGACCACCCTGGTGACGGCGGGGCTGTCGATCCTGCTGGCGATGAACTACCTGCCGCGCACCGGCCTGGATCGCGGCGAGTTCTACGTGCTGCTGCTGTTCACCGTGGGCGGGATGATGCTGATGGCCCAGGCCGGCGACCTGATCGTGGTCTTCCTGGCGCTGGAGCTGCTCTCCATCCCCCTCTACATCCTCTCGGGCTTCGCGCGGCCTAAGCCGGCCTCCGAAGAGGCGGCCATGAAGTACTTTCTGCTCGGCTCGTTCGCCTCGGCCTTTTTGGTCTACGGCGTGGCGCTGGTCTACGGCGCCACCCAGACCACCAGCCTGGCGGGCGTGATGGCGGCCATCCAATCCGCGCAGGCCGGCGCCGCCGGGCAGTCCGGGCTGTTGGCCATGGGCGTTGGGCTGATCTTGGTGGGGCTGGGCTTCAAGGTGGCGGTGGTGCCCTTCCACATGTGGACGCCCGACGTTTACGACGGCGCGCCGTCGGTGGTGACGGCCTTTATGTCGGTGGGCGCCAAGGCCGGCGGTTTCGCGGCCCTGCTGCGCGTCTTCGTGGAGGCCTTTCCCGGCCTGGCCCCGCAGTGGGCGCTGCCGGTGGCCGTCATCGCCGCCCTGACCATGACCCTGGGCAACCTGGCCGCAATCGCGCAGACCAACATCAAGCGCATGCTGGCCTATTCCAGCGTGGCGCACGCCGGCTACATCCTGATGGGCCTGGTTGCGGCCAGTTCGTCCGTGGCGGGTGTGCGCGGGTTTTCGGTGGGCGCCTCGCTGTTCTACATCCTGGCATATGCCGTAACCAACCTGGGCGCCTGGGCCGTGGTGATGGCGGTGGAGCGCACCGAGGGCGAAGGGCTGGCGCTGTCGGACTACGCGGGCCTGGGCCAGCGCCGGCCGGGTCTGGCCCTGGCCATGGCCCTCTTCATGTTCTCGCTGACCGGCCTGCCGCCCACGGTCGGCTTCATTGGCAAGTTCTATGTCTTCCGCGCCGCGCTCGATGCCGGCTATCTGTGGCTGGCGTTGGTGGGCGTGATCACCTCGCTGATCTCGGCTTACTACTACCTGCGCATCGTCATCATCATGTACATGCAGCCCGGCGAAGGCCGCGCCCTCTCGCGCCCCGGCCTCAACCTGGCCGTGGGCCTGACCGCCGTGGCGACCTTTATCTTCGGCCTGCTCCCCGGCCCGCTCATGGCGCTGGCGAC
>CAYUYN010000486.1:0-3098 GCA_964449185.1 uncultured Anaerolineales bacterium
TGGCCGTGGAGCTCATCGGCGCGGCTGACGGGCGCAGCGCGATCGACGCGATCCATAACTGCTCGCCCGACCTGGTGATCCTGGACCTGGGTCTGCCTGACATGAACGGTTGGGAAGTGTTCATGGCCATGCGCGCGGCGCCCGACAGCGCCCGTATCCCGGTCATCATCCTCAGCAGCGAGGGCGCCCGCGTCGACCGGTCCTTTGGGCTGCAGGTGGCGCAGGTGCACGATTATCTGGTTAAGCCCTGCCTGCCGTCGCGCCTGCGCCAAAGCGTGGCGACGGCGTTGGCGGCTTAGGAGGACGCATGGCTTCAACGGCAACCTTGCCTTTCACCAACCCGGGCACCGGCCAGCGCTTTGGCGAGGTCGCCATGGCCACGCCGGCCGAGGTGCAGGCCGCCGTGGACGAACTGCGCGCCGCCGGCCACGACTGGCGCCGCAAGACCATCGCCGAACGCGTGCGGGTGCTGCGGCAGGTGCAGGCCGTGCTCATCGACGCGCGCGACGAGATTTCCGAGGTCATCAGCCAGGACCACGGCAAGAGCCGCCAGGACGCGCTGATTGAAATTTTCGTCACGGTCGACGTGCTCAACACCGCCTGCCGCAATGCGCCGCGCTGGCTGCGGCGTGAGCGCGTGGCCAACGGGCTCTACCTGTTCAAGCGCTTCTACGTCGAGCCACGGCCTTATGGTGTGGTGGCCGTGCTCGCTCCCTGGAACTATCCCTTCCTGCTCGCGCTCCAACCCGTGCTCTCGGCCCTACTGGCGGGCAACAGCGTGGTGCTCAAGCCCTCGGAGGTGACCGGCGCCACGGGTGTGCTGATCGAGCGCTTGCTCCAGCGTGTGCCGGAGGTGGCCCCCTACGTGCGCGTGCTGCACGGCGATGGGCGCGTGGGCGCGGCGCTGGTGCAGGCCCGGCCTGACTATATCTTTCTCACCGGCTCGACCCCCACCGGCAAGAAGGTCATGGCCGCCGCGGCCGAACACGTGATCCCGGTGACGTGCGAGCTCGGCGGCAAGGACCCGATGATCGTGCTGGACGATGCCGAGCTGGACCCGGCGGTGGAGTGGGGGGCTTGGGGCGCTTACTTCAACAGCGGCCAGACCTGCATGGCTGTCGAGCGCGTCTACGTGCTGCCCAAGGCCTACGACGAATTTGTGTCCAAGAGCGTGGCGTTTGCCCGGCGCCTCAAGGCCGGCTACAGCCTGGACACGGCCGCGCTCTACAACCTCGGCCCGGTCACCAGCGAAGCGCAGCTGCGCCTCATCGAGACGCAGGTGGCCGAGGCGGTGGCCAAGGGCGCGCGGGTGCTCACGGGCGGGCGCGGTCCCGGACAATTCTACGAGCCTACCGTCCTGGTCGACGTCACCCACGACATGCTGATCATGCGCGATGAGACTTTTGGGCCCATCATGCCCATCATGCGGGTGCGCGACGAGGCCGAAGCCGTGCGCCTGGCCAATGACAGCCCGTTTGGCCTCAGCGCCAGCGTTTGGAGCCGCGACCTGGATCACGCCCAGGCGGTGGCCGACCAATTGCAGGTAGGCTCGGTTATCATCAACGACACGCTGGCCCACTTTGGCGTGCCCACCCTGCCGTTTGGCGGCGTCAAGGAGTCGGGTTTTGGCCGGGCGCATGGCCGCGAGGGCGTGCTGCAATTTACCCAGTCCTATTCCTATGCCACTGGCCAGCCGCCGCACCCGCTGGACATCGCCACCGTGCTGCGGCGCCCGGGCCATTACGATCTGGCCGCCGCCGTGCTGCGGCTGGCCTTTGGCGTCACCCCGCGCCAGCGCCTGGAGCCCGTGCGCGAAGCGGCCGCGGCCCGGCTTCAAAAGGCCAGCGTTGACCGCCTCACCGTGGGGCTGGGCGCGCTGACGGCCGCCGCGGTGTTGGCCCTGGCCTTTGCCGCCCGGCGCGGCAAGAAGTAGGCCCACGCTTGCGCTCGCGATCTTCATCGTCATGACGGGCGACAAAATACTGGTCACCGGCGCCACGGGCTTCCTGGGGCACAACCTGGTGGCGCACCTGGTGGAGCAGGGCTATACCGTGCGCGCCCTGGTGCGCGAGAGCAGCGACACCCGCCACCTGGCCGCCTTGGGCGTCGAGCTGGTGGTGGGCGATGTGCGCGAGGCCGCCTCGGTCAACGCCGCCGTCATCGGCTGCCGGTACGTGGTGCACGGCGCGGGCCTGTTCCGCTTCTGGGGCAATGTGCGCGACTTCGAGCGCACCAACGTCGAGGGCGCGGCCTACGTGCTCGAGGCCGCCCGCCGCCACAGCGTGGACAAGCTGGTGCATATTTCCACCGTCGTGGTGGTCGGTACGCCTCCGCCTGGACAGACCATCGACGAGGCCACGCCGTGCAAGCCCGCCGACCCCTACCAGCGCAGCAAGCTCGACGGCGAAAACCTGGTGCGCATGTTTCACCAGACCACGTGCTTGCCGGCCGTCATCCTGCGGCCCGGCGCCTTCTATGGCCCGTGGGGGCGCTACGCCTTCAACCGCCTCTTTTTTGAAGACCCCCTCAAGGGCTTGCTCATTCAGGTGCACGGCGGCCAGCGCCTGACCTTTCCGGTCTTCGTGCCGGACGTGGCGCGCGCCATCGTGGCCGCGCTCAAGGATGGCCGGCCCGGCGAGGTCTACAACGTTTCGGGCGACCCGCTGACCCAGCGCCAGGTCAACCAGGCCGTTAGCCGGCTGGCGGGCTTGCCGAGTTTTCGGCTCAACGTCCCCGCGCGCGGTATGTTGGCGCTGTCCGGCTGGATGACGCGCCAGGCCGAGCGCACCGGCCGCGAACCCTACTACCCGCTCAACCTCGCCAACTATGTGTTCAATGACTGGCAGGTCTCCAGCGCCAAGGCCCGTGCCGAACTCGGGTTTGTCCCCACGCCCTTCGAAGAAGGCGCGCGACAGACTCTCGACTGGTACGCCGCCTCGGGCCTCTTCCGCTCACGCGGCCGGCGGCCGCGGGCCGCTAACTCACCTAACTCTCGTTAAGAGCGCGTCTGAACACCCCGATTGGGGCGCTGTTTTCCCCGAGGGCGCCGGCGCGAAATCAGACGCAAGCGTCGCACTCCGAAAAGCAGGTGAGTTTAG
>CAYUYN010000487.1:0-3091 GCA_964449185.1 uncultured Anaerolineales bacterium
CGACGGCGCGGGCGCACAGGCCGCGCGTGCGCAGGGCGCCAGCGCCCTGGTGCTCACGCTCACCGGCGGGCTGACCCCCGCGCACGTGACCTACCTCGGGCGCGGCCTGGAGCGGGCCGAGACCGACGGCGCCGAAGTCGTCATCCTGCGCCTTAACACCCCCGGCGGCCAGATCGACCTGATGGACCAGTTGGTCGCCCTCATCCGCGCGTCGGCCGTGCCGGTGGTGGTCTACGTGGCCCCGCGCGGCGCCATGGCCGGCAGCGCCGGCACCGTCATCACCCTGGCCGGGCACGCCTCCGCCATGGCGCCCGAGACCGCCATCGGCGCCGCCAGCCCGGTCGGCGGCCAGGGCGAAAATCTCGACTCCACCCTCGAAACCAAGGTCAAGGAAGTCATGAAGGCCAAGGTGCGCACCCTGGCCGAGGGCCGCCCGCCGGAGGCCATTGCGCTGGCCGAGGCCACCATCGAGTCCGCTCGCGCCGCCACCGCCGAAGAGGCGCACGCCATCGGCCTGGTGGACTTCCTGGCCGCGGACGTGCCCGACCTGCTGCGGCAGCTCGACGGCTTTGAGGTGCGGGTGGCGGGGCAGCCGCGCACCCTGCGGACCACCGGCCTCAGCGTGGTCGAGGCCGGCATGAACATGGTCGAGCAGGTGCTCAACACGCTCACCAACCCCAACGTCGTCTTCCTGCTGCTGGCCGTCGGCGCGCAGGCCCTGCTCATCGAGCTGGCCAGCCCCGGCGGCTGGGTGGCCGGCTTCGTCGGCGTGGTGTCGCTGGCGCTGGCCTTCTATGGGCTGGGCGTGCTGCCCGTCAACTGGTTTGGGCTCATCTTCGTGGGGCTGGCCTTTGTGCTGTTCATCATGGAAGTTTACGCCCCCACGCATGGCGCGCTGGCCGCGGCCGGCACGGCGGCGCTCATCGCTGGCGGGCTGGTGCTGTTCAATTCGCCCGGCTCGCCCGCCTTCCTGCGCGTCAGCGTGCCCCTGGTGGTGGTCACCTCGCTCATCATGGCGGCGTTGTTTGTGGTGGTGGTGACCTTTGCCCTGCGCGCCCAGCGCCGGCCGCTGGTGGTGGGGGTGGAAAGCGTGATCGGCAAGGAAGGCGAAGTGCGCACCCCGGAGCTGGTGCACGTGGCCGGGGAGGACTGGTCGGCCCTGCCGGCCGACGAAAACGGCCCCCCGCTCCTGCCGGGGCAGAAAGTGGTCGTGGCGGGGGTGCGCGGCCTGCGGCTGCTGGTGCGGCCCAAATAGCCTGTCAAACGGGTTTGCTTTCGGCGCGTACTGCGTCTATACTCCCCCTAATCATCAACGCGCAGGCAAGGAGGCACTATGGAGTCCAGAGGCAACGGCCGGCTCACCATTCGCCAGGGGCCGGTTCCAGGCAAAGTCCACGAGATGGTCAAGGACGTCATTACCCTTGGCCGCGATGTCAGCAACGATATCGTCATCAACGATGCCGAGGTCTCGCGCAACCACGCCCGGCTGACGGCCCAATCGGGCAGCTACCTGATGGAAGACCTGGCCAGCACCAACGGCACCTTCGTCAACGGCCAGCGCCTCATCGGGCCCAAGCTGCTCAATGCCGGCGACGTGGTCGGCCTGGGCGAGACGGTGGTGCTGGAGTTCGGCATCATCGCCGCGGATGCCGGCGCCACGGTGATTGCCGCCGCGCCCATGGCGCCGCGCGTGCCCGACCATGCCACCGCCCCGCCGCGCATGCCCGAGCCGGAGCCCGAGCCGGTCTACACGCCCGACCCCGAGCCGCCGCAGACCATGGCCCAGCCCATCTACGAGCCGGCCATGGCCGGGTCGCCCGCTCCGTCCGCCATGGGACTGCCGCCCAAGGCCGCCAACAACAACACCCGCAACATCGCCATCGGCTGCGGCTGCCTCAGCCTATGCCTGTGCGTCACCGCGCTCGGCCTCGCATACAACTTCTGGCCCGCCATCACTGCCGCGATCGGCTTGCAGTAAGCCAGGCCCCACCCTGAATGCGACAGGCCCTCATGAGAGGGCCTGTTTTGTTTTGGGCTAATGACCAAGGCCGCACGACACACCCGTGTGGCCAACGTGGGAGCGCGTTCGTTACGCAGCGAACCCGTCTCCACAACACCACGCAATACGCAATACGCTAAGCCGTCCGCGCCCGCACGCTGTCCAAGATCTCGGCCGCAATTTCGTACCGGCCAAAGGGCGGCATCAGGTACACGCCCTGCACCAAGTCCCGCAGCTCGGCCAACAGCGCCTGCGCCAGGCGCACGCCCTCGGCCGCGCCGTCGGCGCCCGCGGCCTCCATGCGCTCGCGCAGCGCCGCCGGGATAAAGATGCCCGGCACCTCGTTGTGCAGGAAGGCGGCATGGCGGGCGCTGTACAGCGGCAGCACGCCCACCAGCACCGGCAGCCGCAGCGCCCCATAACGCTCCGCGTAGCGCGCCACAAAGGTGCGCGCCGTCTCGGCCTCGTACACCGGCTGGCTCAGGGCAAAGTCCGCGCCGGCCTCGATCTTCTTGTGCAGAATCTTAATCTCTTTATCCAGGTCGGCGGCGGCCAGGTTCACCGCGCAGCCCACCAGGAAGGAGGTGGGCTGGCCGATGTCGGCGCCGGCGTGGTCGACGCCGGTGTTAAAGCCGTGCTTGATCAGCCGGATCAGGCCGGACGGCACCACATCGTAGTTGTCCATGGCGTTGGGGTAGTCGCCAATGGAGGTCGGGTCGCCCATCACCACAAAGACGTTGCGCACGCCCAGCGCATGCGCCGCCAGCAGGTCGCCCTGCACCCGCAGCAGGTTGCGGCCGCGCGTGGGGAAGTGCAGCACCGTCTCCAGGCGCACCTCGCGCTGGATGAGGTGGGCCACGGCCCAGGCCGACATGCGCATGCGGGCCATGGGCGAGTCGGCCACGTTGATCACATCCGCGCCGGCCTCGGCCAGCAGGTGCGCGCCAGCCAGCACCTTGTGCGGGCTAAAGCCGCGCGGCGGGTCCATCTCCACCCCCACCACAAAGTGCCCGGCCGCCAGCTTCTCGGCGAGCTGAGTCGGCTGGTCGGGCGCGCCCAGGCGCTCCTCGCGCCGCTCCGGCTCGGCCGGCG
>CAYUYN010000488.1:0-3070 GCA_964449185.1 uncultured Anaerolineales bacterium
GGGTGTGCCGGCCGGCACACCCACGCCCGCCAACCTCGACTTGCCCTTCATTGTGCTGCCCGCGGGCGCCGCCCTGCGCGATATCCAACGCGCCACGCTGGAGCTCATCGTCAACCGCCAGTCCTATCTGGCCGAACGCGGCGCGGCCGTGGCGCAGACCCTGACCCGGCTGACCCTGGAGGGTGGGGGCCTGGAGGCGCTGGCGCGGTCGATGTTTGAATTGACCGGCAAGACGGTGGTGGTGCAGGACAAGCGCCTCAAGCCCCTGGCCCAGGCCGTGGCCGCGGGCATGAGCCAGGTGTGGCCCGAAGTGCTCGACGCCCTCAGCGCGCCCAGCCAACTGCCCGAAGGCCTGCGCGACCGGCGCCAGGCCGCCACCCTGGCCGGCTGGCGCGACCAGTCACTCCCCGGCGGCCTCACGCGGCTGGTGTGCCCCATCGTCGCCAAGGGCATGGCCCGCGGCTACCTGTCCGTCATTGGCTCCACCGGTGATCTGGATGCCCTGGACCAATTGGTCGTGGAATACGGCGCCGCCGCCTGCGCGTTGGAAATGGCCAAAGCTAAGGCCGTCAGCGATGCCGAGAAGCGCGCCCACGGCGACTTCATGGACGCCGTCCTCACCGGCAGCGTGCCGCTGGAAGAGCTGGCGCGCTGGGCCCAGCGCATCCGCACCGATGTCGAAGTGCCGCATGCGGCCCTGGCCTGGCGCTGGGCCGAGGACAGCGCCGCCCCCAGCCTGCGCCGGCTGGAGACCCTGGTCAACCAGTCGGTCGTGCAGCAGGGCCTCAACGCCCTGGTGCGGCCGCGCGGTAGCGAGGTGGTGGTGTTCTGCGCCGTTGGCGGCGTGGACCGGCCCGATGCGGCCCTGACCCTGGCCGAGGCCATCCATAAGGCGGCCATCGGCGAGTATCCCCACACGGCCCTGTTTGGCGGCATCGGCCGGCCGGCGGGTGAGCTGCCCTTCTGGAAAGACTCGCACCGCGAGGCGTCGCAGTCGCTCTCCATGGCGGCCCGCTTGCGCGAACTCAAGCCGCTCTATTTCGGCAACCTCTCGGTTTACCGGCTGCTCTTCCAGTTGGAAGGCAACCCCGAGCTGGACTCGTTTATGCGCGAGGCGATGGGCCCGCTGCTGGACTATGAGGGCGGCGGCGACCTGCTGGAGACCCTGGAAGCCTTCTGCGAACGCCTCGGTAACCTCAGCCAGACGGCCGAGAAGCTCTTCATCCACCGCAACTCACTGCTCTACCGCATGGAGCGCATTGCGCAAATCGCCGGCCTGGATATGAACAACCCCGATACCCGCCTGGCCGTGCACCTGGCGCTCAAGGTGCGCAAGATGCTCAATCCTACCGGCAAACGCCGCGGCAATGTTGGGAAAAGTGCCGATTGACAGCCTGTGCGGTTTTGTGATAATTTGACGCCTAACATGGAACACTTGATGGGTATGGGTACCACCACGACCATGACTGCGACTCCCGGCCGGGAGACCGCTGCTTCAGCGTGGTAGAGTGGTGCCCAGAGCACTCAACACCAATACGCGGAGCCTAGCGGCTCCGCGTTTTTGTTTGCGCGAAAGGCGAGACAGCATGGCACGCACGCTCGTGATGAAATTTGGCGGCACCTCGGTCGGCAGCCCGGCTGCCATTCGACAGGCAGTGGCGATTGTGCGCGGCGCGCGTGCCGAGTGGCCGCGGGTGGCCGTGGTGGTCTCCGCCATGAGCGGCGTGACCGATGCGTTGCTGCGCGGCGCGCACGGCGCGGCTGCCGGCGATGAGGCCGCCCCGGCCCAGATCGCGGCGGACCTGCACGCCAAGCATGTGGCCGCCGCGGGCGACCTGGCCGCGCCCGCAGGTGTTTCGGAGGTGCTGGCGAACGTCACGGCGCTGCTGGCGGAGTTCGAGGCCATCTGCCAGGCCGTGCGGGTGTTAGGCGAGGCTTCGCCGCGCGCGCTGGACGCCATCGCCTCGCTGGGCGAGCGGCTCAACGTGCCCATCGTGGCCGCGGCCCTGCAGGCGGGCGGCCTCAAGGCGCAGGCCGTGGACGCGACCCGCGTGGTGGTGACCGACGCAGTGCACCAGGCTGCTTCGCCGGATATCGAGGCCACCCAAGCCCAGGTAACGGCGCGCGTGGCGCCCGTATTGGATGAGGGCGGGGTAGCGGTGTTGGCCGGCTTTATCGGCGGCACACCGGCAGGGGTAGTCACCACCTTGGGCCGCGGCGGCAGCGACTTTTCGGCCGCCATCATTGGCGTGGCGCTGGGCGCGGACGAGGTCTGGATCTGGACCGATGTGGACGGCGTGATGTCGGCCGACCCGCGCGTGACCAAACAGGCCAGGACCCTGCCCGAGCTGAGCTTCCGCGAAATTTCCGAGTTGGCCTTCTATGGGGCCAAGGTGCTCCACCCCAAAACCATCCGCCCGGTGGTGGAGCGCGGCATCGCCCTGTGGATCAAAAACACGTTCAATCCCGCCCACCCGGGCACCCGCATCGTGCCCGACAACGGCGCCGCCCCCGGCAGCCTCAAGGCCGTGACTGCCTTCAAGGGCCAGTGCATCATCACCCTGGAAGGCCGCGGCATGTTGGGCATCCCCGGCATCGCGGCCCGTACCTTTGCCGCCGTCGCGCGCACCGGCACCAGCGTGGCCATGATCTCACAGGCCTCGTCGGAGCAGAGCATCTGTTTTGTGGTGTCGTGTCAGGCGGGCCAGGCCGTCATCAGTGGGTTGGAGGCCGAGTTCCACCTGGAGCTTGCGCGGCGCGACATCGACAGCATCTTGTGCTCTGAGGAGAGCGCCGTCGTCACCGTGGTGGGTGCCGGCATGCGCCACACACCCGGCATCGCCGGCCGGGTCTTTGGTGCGCTCGGCAGCACCGGCGTCAATGTCATGGCCATCGCCCAAGGCTCGTCCGAGTGCAGTATCAGTCTGGTGGTGCGAGCGAGCGAGGCGGATGAGGCGGTGAGGGCGATTCATGGACTTATTGTGGGGTAGCTTGGTTTTGAAGCTGACGACGGATAGGAGCGTCCATGTCCAAAATAAAAGTCGCCATCCTCGGCGCCACCGGTGCGGTG
>CAYUYN010000489.1:0-3069 GCA_964449185.1 uncultured Anaerolineales bacterium
CCCGGTGGTGGCCCGGGCGCGCGTATTGCGTATTGCGTTGGTGGTCTGGCAGCCGAGGCGCGGCCAAAAATGAGAAATGCACCCGCATAAGGCGGCTGTCGCCTGTGGCTACAGGCGAGTCGGCCGCGCCGCGGCCCGTCCACAATTGGGGAGGAGGTGCAGCGTGGTCTCTAAGCTCATGCGCTGGCTGACCGGTGTGTCGTTGCTGGCGCTGACAGCCTGCACGTCGGGGATGGTGCTGGGCGGCGCCGCGAACTGTTCCGGCTCCACGGTGCTGCTGACCCAGGTCACGGGCGAATGTACGCGCCGGATCGAAGAGTTGAGCGAAGAAGACCCCGAGAGCATTGTGGTGCAGACCGCCGATGCGGCGCCCTTTGCGACCGTAGCCTATGAGGTCACCGTCGAAACGGGCAAGGTCGCGATCACGTTCACAGACTTTCAAGGCAACGAGCACTCCACCGAGGCCGCGCCCCGCAGTCCGGCCACCGGCAGCGTGCACGTCCAGTTGGACCTCCTCAGCCGCATCAATTTTAAGCTCATACCCGTCGAAGGCGCCGCCGAGGGTGTTGACTACAACATCAAGTTTGTCTGCGACTGCATGCCCTGACGTGGCGTGGATGAGGCTGTGGCCATGACGGCAACCGCAATGCGCTCGGCCGTGGAGTCCAGCCTGCCGGCTGGCCGGCTGGCGCGGCTGCACCAGGTACGGCGGCTGTCCGCTGAGGCCGGCACGCCCACCTACCTGGCTGGCGGCCCGGTGCGCGACCTGCTGCTGGGGCGGTCGTCGACTGATTTGGACTTCGTGGTCGTGCCGGCCGCGACCGGCGAGGCGACCCCCGCCCAGCGGCTGGCGCAAGCCCTGGCCCGCGCGTTTGGCGGCGAGGTCACGGTGCACCGGGCCTTTGGCACCGCCACCTGGTTGGACACCGACGGCGCGGCGCTGGACTTTGCCACGGCCCGCACCGAGAACTATACGCACCCGGGGGCCCTGCCCACCGTTGCACCCGCCGGCGCGATTGAGGTTGATTTGCGGCGGCGTGATTTCAGCATCAACGCCATGGCGGTGCGGGTGGACGGTGAGCGCTTTGGTGAGTTGATGGACCCGCACGGGGGCCAGGCCGATTTGGCCGCCGGGATCTTGCGGGTGATCCACACCGGCAGCTTTCAAGATGACCCGACGAGAATTTTCCGGGCCGTGCGGTATGAACAGCGGCTCGGCTTTCGGCTGGCGGACGACACCACCAGCCTGATCGCGGCCGCGCTGCCGGTTATCGCCGCGCTCTCAGGTGAACGGGTGCGGCACGAGCTCGAATTGATCTTCCGTGAGCCACGCGGGGCCGCGGCCCTGGGGCGGCTCGACGCCTTGGGTGTGCTGGCGGCGGTGCGGGCGGCGCTGCGCTGGCGTGAGGCGGAGAGCAGCGCGGCCGAACTTATCCCGAACCTGCCGCACCCGGCCTGGCAGTGGGCGGCGCCCCTGGACGTGGATAGCCTTTATCTGGCGCTGCTCTTGCGACAGGCTGCGCCGGACGAAGCCGCGGCGACGCTGGAGCGGCTGAGCGTCACGCGGGCGGTTTCGGACGCGGTGACCGGGGCCGTTGGCCTGAAGCTCACCGGCACCCGGCCGAGCGAGATTGTGGCGCAGCTTGATGCGTTGAGCCTCAGGGGCGTGGTGGCGGCCTATGTGGCGCAGCCCCAGGCCCGCGAGCGCCTCGACGCCTATCTGGCGCGCTGGCGCTTTGTGCGGGCGCAGACCACCGGCGATGACCTATTGGCGCTGGGCCTCCCGCCGGGGCCCGATTTCAAGCGCCTCCTGTGGCGGCTGCGCGCCGCGCGATTGGATGGTGAGATTGGCGACGAGGCCGGCGAGCAGGCTTTGGCGCGAGCGCTGGCCGGGCTGGAGTAAGACATGACCGACCTGGCGGATGTCGACAAGGTGGTGATCCGGCCCTTGCGGCCAGAAGATCTGTCTGGGCTGGAGTGGGGGGGCGTGTACGCGAAGTACCGCAAGGTCTTCCGGCAGAGCTTCGACGACGCCGAGCGCGGCCAGCGCATCCTGCTGGTGGCGGTGGCCGGCACCGAGCTGGCGGGCCAGATCTTCATTCAGTTGACCAGCTCCGAGACGCGCTATGCCGACGGGGCCGTGCGCGGCTACCTGTACGCCCTGCGCGTGCGGCCGCCCTGGCAGGGGCAGGGTCTGGGCACGCGGCTGATCGGCGCCGCCGAAGCGGCGCTGTTGGGCTTGGGCTTCAGCGTGGCGGTGATCGCCGCCGGCAAGGACAACCCGCGCGCTTGCCAGCTCTACCGGCGGCTGGGCTACGGCACCTTTGCCGAAGACCCGGGCGTGTGGTTTTTCACCGATGTCAATGGCCTGCGCCAGGTGATGGAAGAACCCTGCTGGGTGATGGAGAAGAATTTACGCGCGGAGGCGCCACAGGCACTACGATGACCAAACCGAACCGGACTGCACTGTTCTGGGGTTTTGCCCTGATCCTGGCCGGGCTGATCTTCCTGCTCAACAACTTCAACCTCATCCCCGGCTCCCTCTTCAACTGGTGGCCGGTGCTGGTGCTCGGCGCGGGTTTGTGGATGCTCATCCAGGCGGTCGCCCGGCGCAGCCAAGGCCTGGTGGGCGGGGTCGTGCTGACGAGCCTGGGCGCGTTCTGGCTATTGGACAACCTGAACCTGGTGGATGGAGGGGCCTTTGTGCCGGTGCTGTTGATCGCGCTGGGCGCAGGGCTGCTGCTGAGGAGTGCGCTGCGGACGGGCAGTTAGAGACGAAATGCACTTGTTTCCAAGCATTTTTCCCCGATATTCTTTCTTAATATCTTCCTGCTACATTGTTCCTATGTAATGCCCGCGGCCGGCGCTGGACTAACACAGAGGCACCGCTGAGTTTAGACTGATACAAGGCAGGAGTGACCGATGGTCAAAATCAAGTCGTCCGAGATTACGCCCGAAAGTGTCTACCGCAACCGGCGCCAGTTCCTGAAGGGCATGGGCCTGGCAGCGGCGGGGGCCATGCTCGGCGCGTGCGCGTCGCCGGCCGGCAACGACGGCGGCGCGACTCCC
>CAYUYN010000490.1:0-3060 GCA_964449185.1 uncultured Anaerolineales bacterium
AGCCCATTACGTCGAGACAACATTCGCTACGCTTTCCGTGGGTCGGGTCGCATTATAACAGCTTGCCGCGGAGTACGAGTCATGCTAAAGTTAGGCCAATCTTTCACAATAGGGGAAAGTGCGCGCGGCCGCGCGGCGTGAAAGTCGCTTGTCTCCCCCCGCAGGATGTGGAGGTTTAGCGGTCATGGCATCGGATCAAAGGCCACCGGATATCGTCGTAAGCAGGCTGCCTATTTATCTGCGCGCCCTGACCCGGTTGGCAGCCGCTGGAGAAGAGATTACGTCGAGCAAAGATCTCGGCAACCGACTGGGCATCAGCTCGGCGCAGATTCGCAAGGACCTGTCGCACTTCGGCGAGTTTGGCAAGCAGGGCACCGGCTACAAGATCAAAGATCTGATTGAGCAGTTGCGGCGCATCCTCAAGGTGGAACATGAGTGGGACGTGGCGCTGGTGGGCGCGGGGGCCATTGGACACGCGCTGGCGCACTACAACGGCTTTGCCGACTGCGGCTTCCGTATTTGCACTATTTTTGACAACGACCCGGCCAAGGTTGGGACCAGCATCAACGGCTTCGAGGTGTATGACGTCAGCCAGCTGATCGAGAAGATCAACCGTCACCAGATCGCGCTGGCGATGGTCGCGGTGCCGGCGGAAGCCGCCCAGGCGGTGACCGACGAGCTGGTCAAGGCCGGGGTGCGCGGCATTCTCAACTATGCGCCGATCCACCTGGCGGTGCCCGTGAACGTACACGTGCAGAACGTGGACCCGGTGGTGCATTTGCAGCGCATTACGTTTTATCTCTAAGCCGCGCTCAAACAATACTGGAAAGGGTGGCGCTAAAGTTGCGGGTTTGCCCGCAACTTTAGCGCCACCCTTTTTCACTGGCGGCACGGCGGGCCAACGCTCAGTTGCGGGCCAGCACGCGTTTGAGGATTTCCAAATGGCGGAAGGCTTTATGGGTGCCCAACGCCACACAGGCCAAGGGGTTCTCGGCCACGTAGGCGGGCACGCCGGTGTCTTTGGTGAGCAGCTTGTCGATGCCGCGCAGCAGGCTGCCGCCGCCGCACAGCACCATGCCGCGGTCGATGATGTCGGAGGCCAGCTCGGGCGGGGTCTTTTCGAGCACGGTGCGCACGGCGCCGATAATGAGACCCAGGGGCTCCTGAAGCGCCTCGATGACCTCGCCGGTGGTGATGGTGATTGAGCGCGGCAGGCCGTTGACCTGGTCGCGCCCCTGCACTTCCATGCTCAGGTCGTCGTCGAGCGGATAGGCCGCGCCGATCTGGATCTTGATCTCTTCAGCCGTGGGCTCGCCGATGACCAGGCCAAACTTCTTGCGGACGTAGCTGATGATGGCGTCGTCCAGCTTCATGCCGCCGGCGCGCACGGTATGGGCCGAGACAATACCGTTCATGGACACCACGGCGGCCTCGGTGGCGCCGCCGCCCAGGTCCACGATCATGTTGCCGGTGGGAGTGGCCACGGGCAGGTCGGCGCCGAGGGCGCCGGCCAGCGGCTCGGGGATGAGGAAGACCTCGCGCGCGCCGGCCTGGAGGGTGGCTTCCTGCACGGCGCGGCTTTCAACGCTGGTGACGCCCCACGGAACGGTGATGACCACATTGGGCCGGAACAGCCGCAGCCGGCCGCAGACCTTGGCGATGACGTACTCGAGCAGCTTCTCAGTGACTTCGTAGTCGGCGATGACGCCGTCGCGCAGGGGCCGCATAACATCGATGGTCTCGGGCGCGCGGCCAAACATATCGCGGGCCTCCTGACCCACCGCCACAATCTTGGACTCGGCCACGGCGATGGCGACGACGGTCGGCTCGTGCAGGACGACTTCACCGCCTTCGCACACGAGCGTGTTGACCGTCCCCAGGTCAATGCCCAGGTCTTTGGAAAAGAGGCCCATGGAGGTGGTGGGCTAGAGGCTGCCGGCAGAAGGGCCGCCAGCGGGGCCGCCGCCGCCGAAGTCCATGCCCGACCCGCGCCGCTTGCGGGCCACCCGGATGCGCAGGCTGGAGCGGCGCAGCGCCGACTCAGCCGCCAGGTAGGCGTCGGAGCTGGGGGGCAGGCCCGCCTTGAGCGATTCTTCGGCGCGCTGGCGGGCTTCTTCGGCGCGGGCCAGATCGATCTCGTCGGCGCGCTCGGCCGAGTCGGCCAGCACGGTGACGATGTCCGGGCGGACCTCCATGACGCCGCCCGAAATGGCAAAGACTTCCTCGACCCCCTGCCGGCGGATGCGGAGCACACCCGGCTTGAGGGTGGTGAGCAGCGGGGAGTGGTTGGGCAGGATGCCCATCTCGCCTTCGACCCCGGGGGCGACGAGGATATCCACATCCCCGCTGAACACGGGACGATCCTGGCTGACGATCTCGGCGCGGATGGGCATGGGTTTAGGCCGCTTCCGCCAGACCCTTGGCCTTGGCCACGGCGTCATCGATGGTGCCGACGTAGCGGAAGGCTTCTTCGGGCAGGTCGTCGTGCTGGCCGTCCAGGATCTCGCGGAACGAGCGCACGGTCTCCTTGAGCGGCACGTACACGCCCTTCATGCCGGTGAACTGTTCGGCCGTCACCATGGGCTGGCCAAAGAACTTTTCGATCTTGCGGGCGCGGGCCACCAACACCTTGTCGTCTTCCGACAACTCGTCGACGCCCAGGATGGCGATGATGTCCTGCAGGTTCTTGTAGCGCTGGAGCACGCGCTGCACCTCGCGGGCGACGTTGTAGTGCTCCACGCCCACGATGTTGGGGTCGAGGATGCGGCTGGTCGAGGCCAGCGGGTCCACGGCCGGATAAATCCCCTTCTCGGAAATAGAGCGCTCCAAGGCGATGGTGGCGTCCAGGTGGGTGAAGGTGGCCACCGGCGCCGGGTCGGAGTAGTCGTCGGCCGGCACGTACACGGCCTGCATGGAGGTGATGGAACCGGTCTTGGTGGAGGTGATGCGCTCCTGCAGCTCGCCCATCTCGCTGGCCAGGGTGGGCTGATAGCCCACGGCCGAGGGCATGCGGCCGAGCAGCGCCGACACTTCCGAGCCGCTCATCACGAAGCGGAAGAT
>CAYUYN010000491.1:0-3052 GCA_964449185.1 uncultured Anaerolineales bacterium
CAGGCGCGCCCGCAGGGCTGGGTCGGCCAGCAGGCGGTTGAGCGCGGCGGCCAGGGCTGGGGCATCCCGCGGCGGCGTTACCAGGCCGGTGACCTCGTGCTGGTTGACCCAGGCCACCCCGGTGCCCACGTCGCACGACACCACCGGCCGCCCGGCCGCCATGGCCTCCAACTGCACGATGCCGAAGGCCTCGCTGCGCTCGCTGCATGGCAGCACAAAGACCTCGCTGGCGTGGTAGTAGGCGGACAGCTCCTGGTCCGTGCGCCCCAAGAAGCGCACCCGCTCGGCCACCCCCAGCGACTGGGCCAGGGCCTCCAGCTCACCCTGCCGCCGCGAGCTCTCCCCGCCGACAATCAGCGCCGTGGCCTCCACCTGCGCCATGGCCTGCAGCAGATATTCCACGCCCTTGTAGTAGCGCAGTCGGCCGACAAACAGCACCAGGGGCCCCGGGTGCCGGGCGTGGATGGCGGCTACGGCGGCCGGGTCGGCGGCGGCGAAGCGGCCGGCGTCAATGCCATACGGCACCACGGTGCAGCGGTTGGCCAAGGGCGCCAGGTAGGGTGAGGTCTCCACATAGCGCGGGCTGGCGGCGAGAATGGCGTCGGCCGTGCGCAGTGCGCGCCGCAGGATGGGACCGTACAGCCGCAGCCAGCTCTTCTGGCGCACGATGTCGCTGTGATAGCTGATCACGGTGCGCCGGCCGCGTCCCACCAGTTGCTGGGCCACATCGCCCACGGGGTAGGGCAGGTGCAGGTGGGTGATGTCGGGCCGCAGGCGGCGCAGCTCCAGGGGCAGGGCCACGCTCAGCGGGGTGGACGCCACGGTGGCCAGGCGCCCGGCGAAGATCACGCGCACGCCGCCCTGGTCCACCACGCGGGTCTTCCGGGTGGGACCGGTGACCAGCACGGTGACGGTGTGGCCGCGCGCGGCCTGGGCTTCGGCCAACAGGCGCACGTGGTTCTCGATGCCGCCGAGGACGGGGTAGTAATCCTTGTAGACGTGCAGGATGTGCATGGGCAGTATTTACCCGGCCAACGCGCTTTCGTAGACCGCCAGGGTGGCCTGGGCCGCGCGCTCCCAGGTGAACCAGGCCGCGCGCGCCAGGCCGCGCTCGCGCAGGGCCGCGAGCAGCTCGGGCTGGCGCAAGACTTCGTTCAAAGTCGCCGTCATCGTCGCGGGCTGGCGCGGGTCAAAGTAGAGCGCGGCCTCACCGGCCACCTCGCGCAGGACGGGCAGGTCCGAACAGACCACCGGCGTGCCGCTGGCCATGGCCTCCAGCACCGTAAAACCAAAGCCCTCCGCCAGGGAGGGCAGCACCAGCAGTGTGGCCTGGCGATACAGCCGCGCCAGATCGGCCTCGGACACGCGCCCCAGAAAGCGCACCCGGCCCGCCAACCCGGCCCGCTCGGCCGCCTGCTGGGCCTGCGGGAAGCGTGCGTCGAGCGGGCCGGCAATGCAGAGCGGCGGCGCACCAGGCCCCAGGGCGGCATAGCCTTCAATGAGGGCCGCCAGGTTCTTGTGCGGCTTGTTGATGCCGACGTACAGCAGAAACGACTCGCTGGCCGCTTCCGGCGCCGGCGCTGGCGGCGTGGGCGTATGGCCCGGCGGCACCACCACAAACTTGCTCGCCGGCAGTCCCAGGCGCGCCACGCACTCGTCGCGCGCGGCGGCCGTCAGGGTGATGAGGCGCCGCGCGCGATGGGCGGTCAGCCGGTGGGCCAGCGCGTACAGCGCCCGCGTGGCGGTGGAGTAGCCGGCCGGGTGGAGCAGGGGGGTCACATCGTACAGCGTGACGACGGCCGGCAAGCTGATCCCATACGGATAGAGATAGAAAGGTGAATGATACACCCAGCGCCCGGCCGGCAGCCCGCGCCGCAGCCGCGCGGGAGTCGCTATTTGGTCGGCCAAGGACCGCACCCGCGCGGCAGGCACGTGCGGCAGCCCTAGCGGTGCCGGGGTGCCGGCCTCCACCAGCGCGGTCACCTGCGCGGCCGGCAGGCGGGCCAGGGCACCGAGCAGCCCGAGTCCATAGCGGCCCACGCCGGGATAGTGCGGCGAGAGGGTGCGCGCGTCGAAGAGCACGTTCATGCGCTTAGCGCGCCCGCCGGCTGCTCACAAGGGTAAGTTTTCGAATCGCCGCCCGCCTCATCCCCCGGCCCCTTCTCCTGGCCGCGAAAAGCAAGGGCGCGGGCCAGGAGAAGGGGAGTCATAATGCGCAATGTACGGGGAGAGGCAAAAAACCTACCCTTGTCAGCCCGCCGGCCCGGGGTTGCCAGCACCGCCTGGTAGACGGCCTGGGTCTGCCGGGCGGCGGCTTCCCAGGTAAACGTGGCCGCGCGGGCCAGCCCCTGCGCCCGCAGCCGCGCCTGCAGCGCCGGGTCTGCCAGCACGCGGGCCAGCGCGGCCACCCAGGCGCCGGTGTCATGGGGCGGCAGCAACAGGCCGGCGTCGCCGACTACCTCGGGCAGGCTGGAGGCGTTCGAGCACACCAGCGGCACCCCGCAGGCCATGGCCTCCAGCGGCGGCAGCCCAAAACCCTCAAACACGGACGGATAGGCAAAGACCGCGGCGCAATTAATCAGGGCCGGCAGGTCGGCGTCGGGCACGTAGCCGGTCAGCGTGACGATGTCTTCCAGGCCCAGGGTCTTGAGCCGTTCAAAGAACTCGGCGTACAACCAGCCCTTGCCCCCGGCGATGACCAGCCCCACGCCCTCGGCCTGGCCCTGCCGGCGCAGGGCGGCGTAGGCCTCGATCAGGGTCAGCAGGTTTTTGCGCGGCTCGAGGGTGCCGACAAATAAGATGAAGCGCTCGGGCAAATGGTAGCGCGCGCGCACGGCGGCCAATTCAGCGGCCTGGGTCATAGGCCGGAAGCGCGGTTCCACGCCCTCGGGGATCACGTGCAGTCGTTCCGGCGGGACGTGATAGACGCGTTCGGCATCGCGGCGCGTGAACTCAGACACGGTGATGACGGCGTCCGCCCGCGCCAGGAAGCGCGGCATCATCAGCCGCAGGAAGAGGCGGTTGCGCGGCAAATGGTACTGCGGGAAGTGCA
>CAYUYN010000492.1:0-3019 GCA_964449185.1 uncultured Anaerolineales bacterium
GGAGCCGGCCCTCGACCAGCCGGCGGGCACCTTTGCTCTGCGGGGCCAGGCCAAACCCCCGGCTGGCGCCGGCGGCCTGGCCCAGGCCGAAGACGTGGCCCTGCTGCTGCACACCTCCGGCACCACCGCCCGCCCCAAGCTGGTGCCGCGCACGCACGCCAACCTGCTGGCCTCCGCCGCGGATTACCGGCGGCTGTTGGCGCTGGCCTCGCACTACCGCTGCCTCAACGTCATGCCGCTTTATCACATCCAGGGCCTCGTGGCCGCGCTCCTGGCGCCGCTCTCGGCCGGCGCCAGCGTGGTCTGCACGTCCGGCTTCTCCGCGGCCCACTTCTTCCAGTGGCTGGCCGAATTTCAGCCCACCTGGTACACCGGCAGCCCGGCGGTGCACCAGGCCGTGGTGGACCAGGCCCGCGCGCTGGGGCCGGCCTTGCCCCAGCATTCGCTGCGGTTTATTCGCTCCGGGTCCGCGCCCCTGCCGCGGGCCCTGTTCGCCGAGCTGGAGCGCGTCTTCAACGTGCCCGTGCTGGAAGGCTACGGCATGAGCGAAGTCGTGCCGATCGCCGGCAGCCCGCTCCCGCCGCGCCCGCGCAAGCCTGGCTCGGTCGGGCCGGCCGCCGGCCCCGACGTGGCCATTATGGCCGCGGACCAGGCCGCCTTATTGCCGCCTGGGGCGGTGGGCGAGATCGTCGTGCGCGGCCCGAGCGTGATGGCCGGCTACGTGGACGACCCGGCCGCCAATGCCCAGGCCTTTGTGGAGGGTTGGTTCCGCACCGGGGACCAGGGCTACCTCGACGCAGACGGCTATCTCTTCCTCACCGGCCGCCTCAAGGAGCTCATCAACCACGGCGGCGAGAAGGTCGCGCCGGCCGAAGTGGAAGCAGTGCTGCTCGCGCACCCGGCCGTGGCCCAGGCGGTGGCCTTTGCGCTGCCCGACCCGCGCCTGGGCGAAGTTGTGGCCGCGGCCGTCGTCGTGCATCCCGGTGCCGTCCTGGACGAGCGCGAGCTGCGCCGCTTTGTGGCCGCGCGGTTGATTGCGTTCAAGGTGCCGCGGCGCATCGTGGCCGTGCCCGAGCTGCCCAAGGGACCCACGGGCAAGGTGCAGCGCCTGGGCCTGGCCAAGCGCTTGAACCTGACCCTGCCTGATCATGACCAGATCCTGCCAGGGTTTGTGCCGCCCGCCGGCGAGCTGGAAACCCGCCTGGCCGAGCTGTGGCGCCAGCTCTTGGGGCGGGCGCACGTGGGCCGGCACGACCGCTTCTTGGACCTGGGCGGCGACTCGCTGTTGGCCACGCAGTTGTTGGCGCGCGTGGCCGAGGCCTTCACGCTCAATCTCTCGCTGCTGGATTTCTTCGACGCGCCGACCGTGGCTGAACAGGCCGACCTGGTGGAAGTGCTCCTCGCCGGCCGGTTCCCGGAGGCGCTGTCCGGGTCGCTCCAGTCGGGCTCCCTGTAGTTATTCTTGTCTGAGGGTTACATCGTGACTTACGCCACCCTGGTAGATTGTCTGTGTGCCCATGCCGCGCGCGCCCCCGTGTCCCTGGCCCTGCTGGCCCCCGGCCGCCACCCCCTGACGTATGCCGGACTGCTGGCTCAGATCGAGCGCACCGCGGCCGCGCTGCCCGACTTTGGCGTGCGCCGCAGCGACCGCGTGGCGGTCGTGCTGCCCAACGGCCCGGAGATGGCCGTGGCCTTCCTCGGCGCCGCCGTAGCCGCCGCCTGCGCGCCCCTCAACCCCGGCTATCGCGCGGCCGAGTTTGAGTTTTACCTCGCGGACCTGCGGGCGCGGGCCCTGATCGTGCCGGCCGGGAGCAGCTCGCCGGCGGTGAGCGTGGCGCGCGCGCAGGGCATTGCCGTGCTGGAATTGACGCCGGACCTTGAGCAGCCGGCCGGCGCCTTTACCCTCCACGGCCCGCGCAAATCCCTGGCCCCCCCGCCCGCCGCCCCGGCCGCCGCCGCCGAGCCTGACCACACCGCCCTGCTGCTGCACACCTCCGGCACCACGGCGCGCCCCAAGCTGGTGGCGCTCACCCAGCGCAACCTGGCGCTCTCGGCCCAAAACGTTGGCCGCAGTTTGGCGCTCACCCCGCGCGACCGCGGCCTGAATGTGATGCCGCTGTTTCACATCCACGGCCTGGTGGCCGGGCTGCTGGCGCCCCTGGCGGCGGGGGGCAGCGTGGTGGCCACGCCCGGCTTCGATGCGCCGCGCTTCTTCGACTGGCTGGCCGAGTTCGAGGCCACCTGGTACACGGCCGTGCCCACCATGCACCAGGCCGTGCTGGCCCGCGCGGCAGACACCGGGAACAATGCCCGGCTGCGCTTTGTCCGGTCGTCGTCGGCCTCGCTGCCGCCGCGGGTGCTGGCGGGGCTGGAGCGGGTCTTTGGCGCGCCCGTCGTCGAGGCCTATGGCATGACCGAGGCCGCGCATCAGATGGCCAGCAACCCGCTGCCGCCGCGCCCGCGCAAGCCGCGCTCGGTGGGCCTCGCCGCCGGGCCGGACATCGCCATCATGGCGCTGGGCACGGCCGACCTGCTGCCGCCGGGCGGCGTGGGCGAGGTGGTGATCCGCGGGCCAAACGTCATGCCGGGCTATGCCAACAACCCCACCGCCAACCGCGAGGCGTTTGCCCACGGCTGGTTTCACACCGGCGACCAGGGTTACCTGGATGCGGATGGCTACCTGTTCCTCACCGGCCGCCTGAAAGAGCTCATCAACCGCGGCGGCGAGAAGGTGGCGCCGGTCGAGGTGGAAGAAGTGCTGCTGGATCATCCGGCCGTGGCGCAGGCCGCCGCCTTTGCGCTGCCCGACCCGCGCCTGGGAGAAGACGTGGGCGCGGCGGTGGTCGTGCGCGCGGGCCCGGCCCCCGACGAGCGCGAGCTGCGGCGCTTTGTGGCCGGGCGGCTGGCCGGCTATAAGGTGCCGGCCCGCATCGTCATCCTCGACGCCTTGCCCACCGGCGCCACCGGCAAGGTGCAGCGGCTGGGGATGGCCGCGCGCCTGGGCCTCGCCGCAGCGGCA
>CAYUYN010000493.1:0-3017 GCA_964449185.1 uncultured Anaerolineales bacterium
CGGCGGATTGGCGGGGGCCGTGGCCGGCGCCATGCTGGCCCTGCTCGTGATCATCGGTCCGCTCATCAATCTGCGGTCAGTGTTTCCAAACGCCTCGCCGGAGCTGTATGGTTTGCTGACCTTTGGCCTGGGCACGGCCGGGTTCTGGGTGCCGGTGGTCGTGGGCCTTGTGCTGGGGGGCTTGAGCGCCCTAATTGACAATATGCCCGCGCTGGTTCGCCGGCCAATTGTCTGGAGCTTTGCCGCGCTGCTTGGCGTGGGCCTTTTTGCCGGGCTGCTGCGCACGCCCATGCTAACCCTTCTGGGCGGGAGCCTGTCTGGTCTGGCCCGTTTTCTGTTTGGACCGCAGGGTCTCACCCAGGCTGGCGCACTGATCACGATCGTGCTGGTCAGTGGCGGCGTGCTGCTGTGGCAGCGCGCAGGCGGGGCCGCGCGCCAGCGCATAGCCGCCATGCCGCCCAGAACGCTGCGGGTCTGGCAGGTGCTGTTGGCAATTTTGGGCCTGGGTTTAGTCCTGATCTTGCCTTTCACCCTGGGCCCGTTTGTCGCCCAGGTGATCGCCCTGGTGGCCCTGTATGTGCTGATGGGTTTGGGGCTCAACATTACGCTCGGCCAGGCCGGGCTGCTCGATTTGGGTTTTGTCGCCTTTTTTGCCGTCGGCGCCTACACGGTCGGGCTGCTCACTTCGACGGCCGAGTATGGCCTGGCCGACTGGTCGTGGTGGGCGGCCGCGCCGGTGGGCGTGCTCTTGGCCATGGCGGTTGGGGGTTTCCTGGGCCTTCCCATCCTGGGCATCCGCGGCGATTACCTGGCGATTGCCACCCTGGGCTTTGGCGAGATCATCCGCATCCTGGCCGGTTCCGACTTGCTGAAACCGTGGCTGGGCGGTCCGCGCGGCATCCTCAACATCCCTAAGCCAATCCCTGTTCCGACCACGCACCCGCTGGCCGGACCCAACCAGATCTACTATCTGGCGCTGCTGTGCGCGGCGCTGGTCGCTTTCATCGCCGTGCGGTTGCGCGGCGCGCGTCTCGGCCGCACGTGGATGGCCATTCGCGAAGATGAGGAAGTGGCCGAAGCCCTGGGCGTCAACCTGGTCCAGAACAAGCTGTTGGCCTACATGTTGGGCGCCGCCTTCGCCGGCCTCAGCGGCGCCATCTTCGCTGGGCTGGTGGGTTCCATTTTCGCCAGCAGCATGCAGTTGTTCGTCTCGATCAACGTGGTCGCGCTGATCATCGTCGGCGGCTTGGGCAGCATTCCGGGCGTGGTGATTGGAGCGATCTTTTTGATCGGTCTGCCCGAGCTGTTCCGCGAGTTTTCAGAATATCGCTATCTCTTCTATGGGGCCGCGCTGATCTGGATGATGTTGAAGCGGCCCGAAGGACTGCTGCCAGCCACTATCACCAAGCGCGAGCTGCACGTGCGGGACGACGAGCCCGACCCGGCCGTCGCTGCGGCCGCCGGCACCTAGGAGCCAGGAGGCGTCATGGCCATACTCACCGCCCGCGGGGTGACCAAGCGCTTTGGCGGTCTGGTTGCTGTCAACAAGCTGGATTTCGAGATTAATGAGCACGCCATCGTGAGCGTCATCGGCCCGAACGGCGCCGGCAAGACGACCTTCTTCAACACCATCACCGGCTTCAATCCGGCTGACGACGGCGAAATCATCTTCTCGGGTGTGCCGATCCACAAGCTGCGCACCGACAAGATCGCCCGCCAGGGAATATCGCGCACCTATCAGAATATCCGCCTGTTCGCCGCGATGACGGCGCTGGAGAATATCCTGGTGGGCGAGCATGGCCACCTGCATTCGAGCTGGATGGGCGCCGTGCTGGGCACGCGCCACTCGCGTGAAGAAGAAGCCTACGCCCGCGACGAGGCCCAGCGGCTGCTGTACTTCGTGAACCTGCGCGGCAAGGGCGATACCCTGGCCCGCAACCTGCCGTATGGCGAACAGCGCCGGCTCGAAATTGCGCGCGCCCTGGCTACCAAGCCCCGGCTGCTGCTGCTGGACGAGCCGACGGCCGGCATGAACCCGCAGGAAACGCAGGACATGATGAACTTCATCCGGCGCATGCGCGACGAGCTGGGTCTCACCATCCTGCTCATCGAGCATCAGATGCGGGTGGTAATGGGTATTTCGGAGCACATCACCGTGCTCGACTACGGCGAAAAGATTGCCGAAGGGTCACCGCTGGATATTCAAAATAACCCGCGGGTGATCGAAGCCTACCTGGGGCGCGGCGGCGTCGCGGACGAACACCGGGTGGCCGAACCGCCCGCAGCCAGCGAGAGATCGGCAGGGTGACGTCCCATGGCGATTCTTGAGCTCGACAACGTCCACACTTACTATGGCCACATCCATGCTCTCAAGGGCGTCTCGCTCACCGTTGAGCTGGGGGAGGTCGTCACGCTCATCGGCGGCAATGGCGCCGGCAAGACCACCACCCTTAACACCATCAGCGGCCTGCTGCGGCCCCGCCAGGGAAACGTCCGCCTCGATGGCCGGGACCTGAGCGTCTACAAGGCGCATGAAATTGTGGCCCAGGGGGTCGTGCAGGTGCCCGAGGGGCGCCGCGTGTTCAGCCGCATGACGGTGCTCGAAAATTTGGAGATGGGCGCGTTCACTCGCGGCTCGCGCCAGGAGATTGGCGCCGGCATTGAGCAAGGCTTCACGCTCTTCCCGCGCCTCAAGGAGCGGCAGCGCCAATTGGCCGGCACGCTCTCGGGCGGCGAGCAGCAAATGCTGGCGATGGCGCGCGGCCTCATGGCCCATCCCAAGATCCTGCTCCTGGATGAGCCGTCGATGGGCTTGGCGCCCGTCCTGGTCGACAGCATTTTCGACACCATCCGCGGGCTGCACGAGGCCGGCATCACCATCCTGCTGGTGGAGCAGAACGCCCGCATGGCGCTCCAGGTGGCCGATCGCGGCTACGTGATCCAGACCGGTGAGGTCATCCTCAGCGACCGGGCCGATAATCTGCGCGAAAACGAGTCCGTACAGAAGGCTTACTTGG
>CAYUYN010000494.1:0-3012 GCA_964449185.1 uncultured Anaerolineales bacterium
ACCCGCTCCGAACAGGTATCCGCTGAATGACCCGGGCCAACGGCCACTTCCTGCACAACCTCCTCCTCTTTGGCCGCGTGCTGCGCGGCGTGGGCCTGGACGTGAACCCCGGCCGCATGGTGGACCTGGTGCAGGCGCTGGACCACATCAACCTGGGCCGGCGCGCCGACTTCTATTTTGCCGCGCGCAGCCTGCTGGTACACCGGCACGAAGACCTGGCGCTCTTCGACGAAGCCTTTACCCAGTTCTGGCGGCCACCCACCACCGGCTGGCTGGCCGGCATGCCCACGGCCAATATTCGCCGCCGCAGCAACAAGCTGCAGGTGGTGGCCCCGCCCCTGGAGCCGCGCGACCAGCCCGCGCCCGAGACCAAGGGGGACGAAGACGCGCCACCGGTGCTGGAGGCCATGCGCGCCTACAGCGCGCAGGAGGCCCTGCGCCGCAAAGACTTTAGCGAGCTGTCGGCCGAGGAGTACGCCGCCATCAAGGCCCTCATTGGCGGCCTCCAGTGGCGGCTGGGCGACCGGCAGACCCGCCGCCAACGCCCCGGCGGCGACGCGCGGCTGGACCTGCGCCGGACCCTGCGCCATAACCTGAAGTACGGCGGCCAGGTGCTGGAGTGGTCGTACCGCCGGCCCAAGTTCAAGCCCCGGCCCCTGGTGCTGCTGGCCGACATCAGCGGCTCGATGGAGCGCTACACCCGCCTGCTGCTGCACTTCATCTACAGCCTCAGCGTTGGGCTGAGCCAGCCGGTGGAGGCCTTTGTCTTTGGCACGCGGCTGACGCGCATCACCCGCCCGCTCCAGCACAAGGACGTGGAGCAAGCGCTGCGCGAGGTGTCGCTGTCGGTGCGCGACTGGTCCGGCGGCACGCGCATCGGCGAGGCGCTCAAGGACTTTAATTTCGAGTGGGGGCGGCGCGTGCTGGGGCGCGGCGCGGTGGCGCTGATCATCAGCGACGGTTGGGACCGCGGCGAGCCTGACTTGCTGCGGCGCGAGATGGCGCGGCTGCAGCGCACCTGCTACCGGCTGATCTGGCTCAACCCGCTGCTCGGCTCGCCCACCTACGAGCCGCTGACCCGCGGCATCCAGGCCGCCCTGCCCTACATCGACGATTTTTTGCCCGTGCACAACCTGGCCAGTCTCGAAGACCTGGCCGAGCACCTGGCCGAGGTGGACCAGCGGCGGCGAAGATAAGGATGAAGGCATGAAGCATTTTGCCGGTGTCGCCGAAGCGGAGTGGGAGGGGAAGGGTCGGCGATGGGGTGAGGACAGCGGGAGGCGGTGAGGTATGCGTGACGTAGCCGAAACAATTGCCCAGTGGCACACCGAGGACAAGCCCGTCGCGCTCGCGACCGTGATCCAGACGTGGGGCTCGTCGCCGCGCCAGGCCGGCGCCAAGATGGCCATGACCCCCGCCGGCGAGATCGTGGGGTCGGTCAGTGGGGGCTGCGTGGAGGGCGCGGTGTTCGAAGCGGCCGTGGAGGCGCTGGACCAGCGCCAGCCGCGGCTGCTGCACTTTGGCGTGGCCGACGAGACCGCCTGGGAAGTGGGCCTGGCCTGCGGCGGGAGCATCGACGTGTTCGTGCAGGCGCTTGAGCCGGGGTTCTTCGCCGCCGTGTGCGCGGCGCTCGACACCGGCCTGCCGCTGGCCATCGTCACCGTGGTCAAGGCACAACACGGGAGCATCGGCCAGACCCTGGTCTTGGATGAGACCGGCGTGCTGTGGAGCAACGCGGACGGCGAACCGGGGCGCCTGACGCAGGCGGCGGGCGAGGCATTGGCGGCCGGGCAATCGCGGCGGGTGGACCTGGGCGCCGAGGCCGAGGCCTTTGTGGAAGTGCTGCTCCCACCGCCCACCCTGGTCGTCGTCGGCGGGGTCCACATCACCATTGCGCTGACGACCCTGGCCAAGGCGCTGGGCTACCGCACCATCGTCATCGACCCGCGCCGGGCCTTTGGCAGCGAAGCCCGCTTCCCGCACGTGGACCAGCTTATTCAAGCGTGGCCCGACGAGGCGCTGGCACAGGTGACGCTGACGCCGTCCACGGCCATCGCTTTGCTGACGCATGACCCCAAGCTGGACGACCCGGGGCTGAAAGCGGCCCTGCCGAGCAAGGCCTTCTACGTGGGCGCGCTGGGCAGCCGCGCCACCCAAGCCAAGCGCCGCCAGCGCCTGCTGGACGACGGCCTGAGCATAGCCGACCTTGACCGGCTCAAGGGACCGATTGGCCTGCCGCTGGGCGCGCGCACGCCGGAGGAGATCGCGCTGTCGATCATGGCCGAGATCGTGGCCGTCAAGAACCAGGTAGGCTCAACCGCAAAGGGCGCAGAGAGCGCCAAGTAGAGCTAATGCTGGCATTGCGCGGGCACGGGCTGTTGCTCGTGATGGCGGCGCTCCCTAAGGCTTGCACGAGTTGTATTCCACCCCGCCGAAGAGCGGACTGGTCGTCGTGCCCGCGGCATTGGTCGCCGTGAAGTAGTACTGCAGCGTGCCGTTGGCGAGCAGCATGTCGGGGATGGCCAGGTTCCGCGACCAGATGTTGCCGCCCGCAAAGCCGATCTGCCGCGAAGACCAGCCCGTGGGCGTGCCGCCGCCGGTAGGCAGGATGCGGTAGAAGATGTTGGCGCTGGCGGCGTTGTTGATGGCGATATGGATGGTGATGTCGGTCGGCCCGCAGCCGCTGGCGTCGTTCCACTGGTTGGTGGAGGTCGTGCTGCCGCCGAAGTCGGGCGGCGCGTCCTACCCCAACGTGGACACCGTCACCTTGCGCTCGATCTGGCCGCCGGCGTGGTTGGCCACCAGCGTGTAGACGGTGGTGCTGGTGGGGCAGACCTCGCGCGTGCCCGTGCCGACCACGCCCTCGCCGTCCAGGAAGATGGATTGGATGTTGCCCGAGTCCCAGCGCAGGGTGGTACACTTCCCGACCGCGACCGTGGGGTCGTCGACGGTGAAGTTCACAAACGGCGCCGGCGGCGGCGTGAACGTGGCCGTCGGGGGCAGCGGCGTGAA
>CAYUYN010000495.1:0-3006 GCA_964449185.1 uncultured Anaerolineales bacterium
GAACTGCATGGTGCCGAGGCAGATATCGGAGACTTGGAGGCCGGTGCGGCCGAGATTGCGGTAGTTCATGAAGTTGGCTCCTCGCGAGTACACACGCTCAAGGAAGAACGTTGAATTGTGGGAGCGGGCTTTGCCCGCGACAACCCTCTAATAGCGCAGACTACTCCGAAACTGACCGTGCTTTTGCACCGAGAGGTCGCGCCTGGAAGGCGCTACAACTCGTTGCGGTTTGTGGTCCGGCGTTACTTTTCACCCACCGCGAACACTTCCCTCTCAAAAAAGTACCTAAACGGCGGCAGCCCAAACAGTACCCGCCGCGCCCCGGCGAAGAGCGGGTTCTCCTGGCGGTTCTGGGGCGGCGAGTCCAGCCAGGCCTTGACCTGGCGGAAGCCGGCGCGCTGGAGGGCGCGGCGCAGGCTCCACTGGCTCTGTTCGTTGACGTGCACGTCCACGTTGGCGCTGACGTTGAGGGCGCGCGGGTTCTTGGGATAGTGGTTGCCCTGCCCGGCCAGGGTGCGCACCAGCCGGACGAGCGGATAGGCGTAGCGGTCGTACCAGACGTTAGGGGCGGTGTGGACGATGAAGGCGCCCCCCGGCTTGAGCACGCGCCGGATCTCGGCCAGGCTCTGGTCGAGCTCCCAGGGGAAGAGATGCTCCACCACGTCGAACATCAACACCCGGTCGAAGTAGGCGCCGGGGAAGGGCAGGCGCTTGGCGTCGGCCTGCGACACGCCGATTTTGCCGGGGGCCCGCTGCTCGCTGTCGCGCTCGGCGGCCACCAGGCGGGCCGACATCTCAATGGCCACCGGGGCGTAGTCGATGCCAAAGGCGTCCGCGCCCAGCCGCGCGCAGTGCCGCAGGATCTCGCCCCGGCCGCAGCCCACATCCAGCACCTTCATGCCGGACTGCACGGCGGCGATGGCAAAGGCGGCGCTCAGCCGGCGCGAAAGGCGCTCGCCCTGGCTCTCGGAGAACTCTTCGTAGCCTTCGCAGGCGCGCAGGAAATAGTCTTCGGTGTACAGCTCGGGGGGCAGTGACGGGCGTTCTTGCATGAGGGTTTATTATAGACCAAGCCGCTGGCGCACCAGCCCCACCGCCAGCCGCACCTCGGACACATTGAGGCGGTCGGCCAGCCAGAAGTAGGTGACCACGCCCACCAGGCCGGGCCCGGCCGCCTCCAACACACGCTGCAAGAACGGCGAGGGCAAGGCCAGACGCTGCACCCCCCACAAGGCCGCCCAGGTGAGCGCGGCCATGACCAGCGAGGCCGCCAGCACCCGCCCGACCGTGGGCCACAGGCTGGTGCGCCGGAAGCCCCCCAGCCGCCGCGAGACCAGCGCCCCCATCACCAGCGCGTGCGTAATCTGCTTGACCGAGTCGGCCAGCATGAGGCTGAACAGCCCCAGCGGCTTCAGCGTCAGCACCACCACTGCGAAGTAGACCCCGATGCTCAGCACTCCCACCAGCGCCGGCACCAACGTGTTCTGCCGCGCGTAGTAGGCAAAGATCAGCATCTGATCCACGGCCGCAAAGGCCAGGCCCAGCAGGAAGACCTGGAGCACCCGGGCCGTCATGAGCGTGTCCTGCGGGGTGAACTTGCCGCGCTCGAAGGCCAGCGCCACGATGGGGTGCGCCAGCACAAACAGCCCGAGCGTGGCCGGCAGGATCAGGGCCAGCACCAGGTTGAGCCCGCGCACCAGGGTGGTGGTAAAGGCCGCGTCCAGCCGGGCCGCCTGGCGCGACAGCGTCGGCAGGATGGCTGACGAGACGGCCACCGCCACCAGCCCCAGCGGGAATTGGTAGAGCGTCGTCGCGTAGCGCATCCAGCTCAGCCCGCCCACAAAGCCCCAGGCCAGCCCCAGGCCCACGTAGACCGAGGCCTGGCTGATGACCAGGCTGCCGACGATGGGCAGGTAGAGGCGAAAGATGCGGCGCAGGCCGGGGTGGCGCAGGTCCAGCCGCGGCCGCAGGTAGCGCAGACCGTCGCGCAGGCCCGGCAGTTGCAGGACCACTTGCAGGGCGGCGCCCAACAGCAGGCCCAGGGCGGTGGCCCGCACGTCCAGCCACCAGGCCAGCAGCAGCGAGACCACCGCGATGGTGGCATTGAAGACCGCCGCCGTGAAGGCCGGGTAGGTGAAGCGCTTGAGCGCGTTGAGCAGGCCGGAGAGCACGCCCGACAGGCTGAGGAAGATCACGGCCGGCAGGGTCAGCCGCAGCAGGGGCACGGCCTGGGCCATGGCCTGCGGGTTATTGCCCTGCCCCAGCGCCCCAAAGACCGCCACCACCTGCGGCGTAAACAGCAGCAGCCCCGCCACCACCACCGACACCACCACGACCACCAGGGTCAGCAGGCTGCTGGCCAGGCGCCATAACTCGGCGCGGCGGTCGTCGTCCGCGTAGTCGCTAAACACCGGCACCAGGGCCGAGTTCACCAGGCCGCCGGTCAGCAGGTCATTGAGCTGATTGGGGATGGTCAGCGCCAGGATCAGCGCATCGACATGCGGGCCCGTGCCAAACAGCGGGGCCAGGATGCCATCGCGCACAAAGCCCAGCGCGCGGCTGGTGACGTTGCCCAGCGCGATGATCGACGCGCTGCGGGCGATGCCGCGGGTTTCGTCGGCGAGCGCCGGGGAGACGGGGAGGCCGTCATCCATGTGGGAGGGTGGCGGTGGGTGTCAGGGGCAGCGGGGGCTGAGTGTACACAGCGCGCATTGTAACGGCCGCGGGGCGGGTTGCCAACCGGCCGGACGCCTCGGGTGCATCTCCCGTGGGTGGCCCGGGCGCGCGTATTGCGTATTGCGTCCCAAAGGGATGCTTCGCTATATTCCGTTAGTGGCCTGGTAGCCGAGGCGCGGCCAAAAATGAGAAGTGCACCCGACGCCTCGGCACGCCGTGCAGGTTTTCTTGTGGCGGAGGGACGTTAGGCACAAGAGGGATTCCGGCGCAACGTGCGCGCCGGCGCGAAATCAGACGCAAGCGTCGCACTCCACTTCCACACTCCCACAC
>CAYUYN010000496.1:0-2995 GCA_964449185.1 uncultured Anaerolineales bacterium
GCCAGGTCGCGCCGGCCCAGGCGCGGGTCCGAGGCCAGGTCATCGGCCATCACCGGCCGCCGCGTGAGCACCGCGGTGCCCAGCAGGCTGGCCGCCACCGGCACCCGGTAGCCGGCCGGAAAATCGCCGTGGTAGGCGCGCAGCACCAGGCTGTCCGGGTCGCCCCGGTCCAGCTCCCACACCGCGGCGTGCGGCGCGTTGAGCAGGTGGCAGGCGCGCTCTAACAGCAGCGCAAACACCGCGTCGGGCGCGTGCCCGGCCATGCGCTCGGTGACGTCTTCGATAGTATCGAGCAGCTCGGCTTCTTGAATGGCAATGGTGGCCTGGGTCGCCAGCGCCGACAGCACCGACTGCGCCTCGGCGTCGAAAGCGGCCAGGCGCGGGCTCTCCACGTTGAGCACGCCCATCAGCCCGCCGCCGGAGCCCAGCAGCGGCACGGCCAGCTCGGACCGCATCTGCCGTTCGCCGGTGAGCGGGCGATAGATGTGCGACCAGGGCAGCTCGTGCAGATCGTCGATGCGCGCTGGCTGGCGCTGGCGCGCCACCCAGGCCACCACGCCGCTGTCGGCGCTGATGGGCAGAGCGTCGGGCGCGGTGGGCTGGCCGGCATCGCCCATCAGGGCGCGCAGGCGCAGCACATCTTCACGCCGATCCACCAGGCGGAACGAGCCGTGCTCGCCGCCGGTGAGGTTGAGCGCCGACTTGAGGATTTCCTGCAAGGTCTCGTCCAGGTTGCGGCGCGAGCTGATGAGTCGGTCGGCCTGCTGCAGGCGTTCGAGCTCGTCCACCTTGCGCTCCAGGGCGCGGGTGAGCCCTTCGTACTGGCGCGTGTTATAGATGGCCACCGCCGCCAGGTGGACAAAGGTGTCCAGCAGCAGCAGCTCCTCGGGGGTAAAGACCCGGTCGCTGTGCAGCGCGATGTAGAGCGCGCCCACCGGCTGCCCGGCCACCAGCAGCGGGTAGCAGGCCGAGGTGCGGATGCCGGCCTGGAACTTGAGCGGATGGAAGGTCAGGGTGTGCTCTTCGTAAGACAGCACCCGCGCCCGCCGCGCCAGCGCCGTGACGCCCATGCCGGTGGGGCGCGGCGTATCGCCCAAGAGCGGATCGATGCCCTCGCCGGCCGCCACGCGCGAGGCCGGGTCGAAGGCGGCCCGGCCTGCGTCGTAGGTGTAGATGACGGCGTTGGCGCGGTCGGCCGGGTCGGCCCGCAGCGCCACCAGGCGCACGGCCGTCTCTGCGATCAGCAGCAGGGCCTCGGGCAAGGACGTGTTGGGGCCCAGGTGATGGATGCGGGCACCCGCGTCGCGCAGCACGGCCAAGGCCGACGGCCAATCGATCGGCCGGTCGGCGGCTGGTGCGGCCTGGGGGGAGGGCAGGGTGGTCATCTCGGCGTATCAATGCGGATAAGCCCCCCTCGCCACGCGTCCAGGCGGTGAGGGGCTTCGTGGCCCAACAGTGTTCGTTTTCGGCGTACTGGCGCGATACACAGGCCAGGTACCCCAGAAGGTTAGCACGCCGGGGCCACGGCGACGACGGCTAGTTTACACGAATTAGCGGTGGGCGTTTTCGTACTGGAGAGGTGGTCGGGCTCAGGAAATCTGTACGCGGATTACACGGATAAAGGCGGATGACACGGATGCTATAAGGAGCGCGACGCCTGCATCCTGACTTCGCGCCGCGGGTTGATGCCGCGAGTGGCCGAACGCTTACGGGTCAGGCACGCTCCCGCCGCTCGCAGCAGGCACACTCGTTTAATTCGAGCTTGTTGCGTCGGCCGCGCTGGGCTCCGTGTGCGACTCGCCCGTCGTGGGCGGCTTCCACGTCAGCACCAGGCTGCGCAGCCGGCGCGAGTTGCGCGTCCACTGCATTGCCACCTGCACACCGTCCTTCTGGAAATATTCGGTCGCAATGCCCTCGGGCGGGATATGCGGGTTCGGCCGCATGCCCAGCCTCAGCCCCAACGCCGCCCGGTCCACGTCACCCTGGTCCAGTCCAGGCGGGTCGCGCGGCTCCAAAATTAGCAGTGCGCCGTCGCCGGTCGTGTTCAGCCGCAACTCGCCGCGCGCGAATGGCCCTTCGGCCAGCTCGAATGTATACGTCTTCCAATACGGGTTCGTTTCGCCGGGCTTGAGCGGCGCGCCCAGCAGAGCCGCGAAGCGCTCCTCGGCCAGCGACCCGGCCTGGACCAGGCGATCTACCATCTGATTAGCGGTCTCGGTGCTCATCGCATTCACCTCATCGCATGGGCGGAGGGTCGAGAGAGGTGTCCCATTCCATCTCGAAAAACCTGCGATACATATCGCGGTAGTTCTCGTGAGGCGGAGTGCTTGAAACCTCGCTAGCCATCATGGTGCTCATCCGCTCCATGACCTGGTCCCGGGTAAGGTTGCCGGCCACGTAGTCCTCATACGCCTGCCGGTAGGCGGCATGTTGGCCGCCGATGCCGATGTCGGGGCCGCCGGCGGCGATCAGCTCGGCCTGAACCTGGGCTTCGTTGAACGCCGCCTGGCCTTCGTTGCGCAGCATGATGCGCACGTTGGGTCCCACATATTGGTCATGCGTCATGCCCGGGGTTTTCCAGATCAGGTTCGGTTCGTTCACCGCGTGGCCGGCCTCGTGCGCGAGGCTCGCCACGGTTTCCGCGTCGCTGAGCGGCTGTTCGATCGTGATCTTCTTTTCGGTCCAGTTCGTCGTGAAGCCGGCGCCCAATGGGACGATATGGATATTGAAGTTGTCCTGCTGCATTTTCAAGAACTGGGCACGCAGGGTGGGCGACTGCTTGACAAGGGCGCGCACGCCGGGGCTGAAGTTCGCCAGCTTCTGATCCACGGCGGCATTTTCCGGGGCCAGCATCCTGGCCATGGCATCGTTGAATTGCCTTGTCCCCCTGGCAATTTCCTCCGCGGTTGGCATGCTTGCCGAGCCGCGGGACTTGGCCGCCGCGCCGCCTCCCGCCGGGCCAGCCGCCACAGGGCCAGCCGCCACAGGGCCGCCC
>CAYUYN010000497.1:0-2978 GCA_964449185.1 uncultured Anaerolineales bacterium
CTGGCCGGCGCCAACCAGGAGGCCATGGCCGTGGCCCACGTGGCCGGGCTCGACTTCATCCGCGCCGAGGGCTATGCCTTTGCGCACGTGGCCGATGAGGGCTTTATCCAATCGTCGGCGGCCGAGCTGCTGCGCTACCGGCGGCTGATCGGCGCCGAGCGGGTGCAGGTGTGGGCCGATGCCAAGAAAAAACATTCATCGCACGCCATCACGGCCGATGTCAGCCTGGGCCTGACCGCCGAGACCATCGAGTTTATGCGCGCCGATGCCGTGATCATCACCGGCAGCGTCACCGGCGACCCGCCCCGCCTGGACGACATCGAAGAAGCGCGCGCCCATTGCCGCCTGCCCCTGGTGCTTGGCTCGGGCGTCACCAGCGACAACTTGCCCGGCTTCTTCCCCGCCGCCGATGCCTTCATCATTGGCACGCACTTTAAGATTGACAGTCATTGGACCAAGACGGTTGACCCCCGGCGCGTGGAGACCTTTATGCAGGCCGTGCGGCGCCTGCGCGGGTGAGGGCCTCGGCCACGCGCTGCACGGCTGGCTCCCCTGAAAAAAGGCTCTAATGAGGCCAGCCATGGTATTCATCCGCGAGTTCTTCACGCTCAATCGTAACCTGTTTCTATTCGCTTAGGGGCTGGTCTTTTTTATTCTGGGCCTAGCCATCGCGCTTCAGTCACGCTGCTACTCGCGCCTGGAGCTGGCCCGCAGCCTATCGTGGCTGGCAGCCTTCGGGCTGCTCCATGGACTACAAGAATGGGGCGACCTGTTCATCCCCATCCTGGCCACGTAGAGGAGCCACGCCGGCATCGTGGCGCTGACCATGCTGCAGTTGATCCTTCTGGGCGGGTCCTTTGCCCGCTTGCTGGAATTCGGCGTGGCCTTGCTGCGCCCTGCTGGACGAGCACGCTGGCTGCATGGCCTCAGTGCCGGCGTCTGCGTGTTCTGGCTGTTTGTCATTTTCTTCATACTGTTGCCACTGCAACCCGATCTGATGACCTGGTATCGCACCGCCAAAGCCCTGGCCCGCTATTTCATCGGATTTCTAGCCGGGCTGCTGGCCGCCTTCGGCTTGCGCCGGCAGGCGCTGGAACGCATTGCTCCGCTCAATGTGCCGCATATCGTCAACACCTTGCGGATCGCTGGCCTGGCCCTGGCTTTCTACGCCCTGCTGGCCGGCCTGAAACCGCCCGCCGTGTCTTTCTAGCCAAGCAACTCGTCAATAACACCTCGTTTGTGCAGGTCTTTAGCGTGCCGTCCCTGGCGTTCCGCTCGCTGATCGGGTTGGTTCTGGCCATCGCCATCATCCGAGCGCTAGACGTATTTGAGGTGGAAACGGCCCGGCTGATCGAAGCCATGGAGCAGCAGCCTATTTGGGCCGCGGCGCGCGACCGGCTGGGGCGCAATCTGCACGACGGCGCGATCCAGACGGTCTATACCGGCGGGCTGCTGGTCGAATCGGCCCGCCACCTGGTTGCGGACGATAGCGCTGCCGCCCCGCGCCTGGATAAGGCCCTATCCGTAAACCAGGTATCGGCTGGGCTTGAACGAGAAGACACTCTAAAGGTAGAATGGTAGTGTCGAGCCAACCCTTCTGCTCAGGAGTGTCCGATGAGTTATAACACAATGTGGCGCCTGCCGAACGATTTGTGGTTGCGCATTGAGCGGCTGTTGCCGCCTCCCAAGCCCACCGGGACGCCTGGGCGCCAGGAAAGGCAAAGGGCAATATGAATCATCGCGAGCGGATTTTGGCCGCCGTGCGGCATGAACCGGTGGACCGCTGCCCGACGGACATCTGGGCGGTGAACGAAGTGTGGGACGGGCTACGCCAGCATTTTGGGGTGACCGAGAAGCTGGAGATCTACGACCGGCTGGGGATCGACGGGATCATCGGGATCACGCCGCCGTACATCGGGCCGGAGCTGCAGCGCTCGCCCGACTATTGGGTGAACGAGTGGGGCATGGGCTTTCGGCCGCAAAGCGTCAACGGCGGCTCGTACGACGAGCAGGTGTTTTACCCCCTGGCCAAGGCCGAAACGATCGCCGACCTGGAAGCCTACCCCTGGCCGTCGCCGGATTGGTACGACTATGCCAAGCTGCCGGAGCTGGCGGCGCAGGTCCCTGGCCGCGCGATCGAGTGCGGCTACACCGCCTGTTTCTTCTTCCACAACCTGACGCGCGGCCTAGAAGCTTCCCTGCTGGACCCCCTGGTGCGGCCGGACTTCACCCGCTATCTGGTGCAGTGCCTGTCGGACTTTTTCTCCGAATATCACCGGCGCTGCTTTGAAGCCGCGCCGGGGCTGATTGACCTGACCCAGGTGACGGACGATTTTGGCAGCCAGGCCGGCCTGCTGATCAGCCCGCGCATGTTCGACCAGTTTTACCGCCGGACGATGGAGCGCGCCATCGAACTGGCCCACGCGCATGGGATCATGGTCTTTCACCACGATGACGGCGACATCCGCAAGCTGGTGCCGCGGTTTGTGGAAATGGGCATCCAGGTGCTCAACCCCATCCAGTGGCGCTGCGGCGATTGGGACCTGGTCGCGCTCAAAGCCGATCACGGGCAGGCACTGTGTTTTCACGGCGGCGTCGATAACCAGCGCACGCTGCCCTTTGGCACACCGGATGACGTGCGGGCCGAGGTGCGGCGGCTGATGGCAACCTTGGGCGGGGATGGGACCGGGTATATCCTGGCGCCTTGCCACAACCTGCAGGCCATCACCCCGCTGGAGAATATCCTGGCGCTGTACGAGGCGGCCCAGGGCTGACTTGCATGCGCCGGCCGCGGCCCCTACTGACTGGAGTTGACCGAGGACGATGAGCACACCCCTTCACGGCGTCCCCAAGCCTTGGTTACTGGCGCCTCATCGGGCCTGGGCGCGGCCTTTGTCGAGCGCCGGGCGCGTGACCAATATGACCTGGTGCTGGTGGCGCGGCGGCGCGACCGGCTGGAAGCGCTGAGCCAGCGGCTG
>CAYUYN010000498.1:0-2927 GCA_964449185.1 uncultured Anaerolineales bacterium
CGGTCACGTCGATCACGGCAAGACCTCGCTGCTGGACGTTATCCGCAAGGAGAACGTGGCGGCCGGTGAAGCCGGCGGCATCACCCAGCACGTGGCCGCCTACCAGGTGGAGCATAACGGTCGGCGCATTACCTTCCTGGATACCCCCGGCCACGAGGCCTTTACCGCCATGCGCATGCGCGGCGCCCAGGCCACCGACATCGCCATCCTGGTGGTGGCGGCCGACGACGGCGTGATGCCGCAGACGCGCGAGGCCTATGCCCACGCCAAGTCCGCCGGCGTGCCCATCATCGTGGCCCTCAACAAGATCGACAAAGCCAACGCCAACCCCGACCGCGTCAAGCAGCAGTTGGCCGAAATAGGCCTGGCCCCCGACGAATGGGGCGGCAAGACCATGGTGGTGCCCGTGTCGGCCAAGCTGAAGACCGGCATCGACGATCTGCTGGAGGCCATCCTGCTGGTGGCCGACGATACGACCATCAAGGCCAACCCCAAGGGCGTGGCCTCCGGTACCGTCATCGAGGCCGAGATCGCCAAGGCCAAGGGCGTCATGGCCACCCTGCTCGTCCAGAACGGCACGCTGCGCTCGGGCGAGATCATCGTGGCCGGCAGCGCCTACGGCAAGATCCGCGCCATGTACAACGACAAGGGCGCCACCATCCGCGAGGCTCTGCCGTCCTCGCCGGTGGCCGTGCTGGGCCTGTCGGCCGTGCCCCTGCCAGGTGACCTGTTCCGCGTGGTGGGCAGCGAGCGCGAAGCCCGCGCCATCGCCGCGCAGCGCAAGGACGACGCCAAGGCCGCCGCCGTCAAGCCGGCCGAGGCCATGAGCCTCGACCAGGTCTTTGCCAAGTTCAAGGCCGGTGAGGCCAAGGAGCTGGCGCTCATCGTCAAGGCCGACGCGCAGGGCTCGCTGGAGCCTATCGTCTCGTCGCTCCAGAAGCTGACCATCACCGACGGCCCGCGCGTCAACGTGCTCTATTCGGAGACCGGCAACATTACCGAGAACGATGTGATGCTGGCGACGGCCTCCAACGCCATCATCATCGGCTTCTCCGTGTCGGCCGACAGCGCCGCCCAGCGCCTGGCTGAGACCAACGGCGTCTCCATCCGCCAGTACGACATCATCTACCGGGTCACCGAAGACATCGAGAAGGCCCTCCAGGGCATGCTCGAGCCCGAGTACAAGTCCGTGGTCATGGGCCGCGCCGAAGTGCGCGCGGTGTTCCGCATCGGCCGCCTGGGCAACATCGCCGGCTGCATCGTCCGCGAGGGCGAGCTCAAGCGCAACGCCAAGGTGCGCGTGGTCCGGCAGGCCAAGATTGAGTTTGACGGCGACGTGTCCTCGCTCAAGCACGAGAAGGAAGACGTGCGCGAGGTGCAGAAGGGCTTCGAGTGCGGCGTCGGCGTGCGCGATTTCGAAGCGTTCAAGGTCGGCGATGTGCTGGAGTTCTACACCGTCGAGCGCGTGAACTGAATCCCCTTCCAAGCCGCCGGCCGGTTCCGGCTGGCGGCTTGGTTTGTCAAAACCGCAATGCCAACCCCTTTACGTCAGAAACGCGTCGCCGACCGGCTGCAGCAGGAGCTGTCCTTGCTGCTGCAGACCATGAATGACCCGCGCCTGCAACTGGTGACGGTGACGCTGGTCAACCTCGACCGCGAGTTGGAGTACGCCAACGTCTTTGTCTCCACCGTGGGCGACGAAGAGCGCCGCCGCGAGGTGATGCAGGTGCTCATCAAGGCCAAAGGCTTTATCCGCCGCGAGTTGTCGCGGCGTGTGCAGCTGCGCCGCGCGCCCGAGGTGATCTTCCACTGGGACCCTTCGCCCGAGAAGGCCGAGCACATCGCCAGCCTGCTGGACCAGATCAAGACCGAGGCGCCGTCCGCCGCAGCCGCGAGCACGCCCGCCACCGACACACCCGCCGGCCCGGAGGCCGCTGCTCCCCACGATGACGACAACTGACCTCGAAACGGCCCGCGGCCTGATCGCGCGCGCCAACCGGGTGCTGGTGGTCACGCACGTTAACCCAGATGGCGATGCCATCGGCTCACTTTTGGGCTTTGGGCTGGCCGTGCGCGCCCTGGGCAAGGCAGTGGTCATGGCTTGCGCCGATGTCGTGCCCGAACTTTTTCGGTTCTTGCCCGGCGTCGACGAAATTACCCTGCACCCCGCCGGTGATTTTGACCTGGTGGTGGCGTTGGACGTGGCCGAGGCCAGGCGCATGGGGCCGGTGGGCGATGGCCTCCAGCGCCCGCCGGATATCGTCGTCGACCACCACATCACCAACCCCGGCTTCGGCGCCATCAACTTTATCGACCCGCTGGCGGCCTCCACCGCCGAGCTTTTGACCGAGCTGTTTGAGCCGCTGGGGCTGGCGCTGACCCAAGAGGTGGCCGAGTGCCTGCTGACCGGCCTGGTCACCGATACCCTCGGCTTCCGCACCTCCAACACGACGGTAAAGACCCTGGGCCTGGCGCAGGCGCTCATGCGCGCCGGCGCCGATCTGAACCGCCTCTACGACCTGTCGCTGTACAAGCGCTCCTACGGCGCGGTGCGCCTATGGGGCGAGGGCCTGTGCCGCATGCAGATGAAGCACCGCATCGTCTGGGCGCGGCTGCCCCTGGTGGCGCGCCAGGCCGCGGGCTACCAGGGCTTCGGTGATGCCGACCTGATCAATGTGCTCACCAGCGTGCGCGAAGCCGATATCGCCATCATCCTGGTCGAGCGCACGGACGGCAAGGTAAAGATTAGCTGGCGGGCAGTGCCGGGGATCAATGTGGCGCAGATCGCGCTGGCGTTTGGGGGCGGGGGGCATCCCGCGGCGGCCGGCGCCGAGATCGCGGGCACCCTGGACGAGGTCGAGGCCATCGTGCTGACGGCCACGCGCGCCGCTCTGGCTGCCCACAAGCAGGCGCGGGCTGCGGCGCCT
>CAYUYN010000499.1:0-2924 GCA_964449185.1 uncultured Anaerolineales bacterium
CGCCGGCGCCGGGGGCGGGCGGGGGCGCCACTGCCAGGACCGTCGTCCCGCCGCCCGTGCCGCCGCCGGGCACGATCAGCACCTGCCCGGGGTGGATGACGGTGGTGTTGGTGAGCTTATTGGCTGCCATAAAGGCGCTGAAGTTCACGCCCAGCCGCGCGGCGATGCGCGCGGGGCTGTCGCCCGGCCGCACGGTGTAAGTGCCTCCCGCGCCGCCGCTGCCCGGCAGGGTCACCGGCCCGCCCGTGCCGCCCGGGATCACGAGTTGTTGGCCCGGGTGGATGATGGCGTTGGGCGCCAGGTTGTTGGCCGCCATCAGCGCGGCGGCCGTGATGCCAAACTTGTTGGCGATGCGCCAGGGGCTGTCCCCGGCCTGCACCGTGTAAATACTGTCGCGCAGCGGCGCGGCTGTTACCGGCCCCACCGCCGTTGCCAGCACCAACATCAGCACGGCTACCATAACCAGTCTTTTCATAATGTGCTCCTTTTCGGTGTCGACTCTAACAAGGGGTACGGCTTTGTGCAAGGGGGACATTTGGACTGGGTTAGTTCAGGCCAGCGCGCCTGGCCAAAATTGCTTATGGCCCGCCTCCATGCTAAACTCATCCTCCATTTCTTAGCCAGGAGCGATAAACCACGGTGCGAGTCAAGTTTTGGGGCGTGCGCGGGTCCATCCCCACGCCGCTGTCCACCGAACAGCTCAACGAAAAGCTGTACCAGGCGCTGTCGGGGGCGCGCGGCATCAACCTGGCCGACCCGGCCGAGGTGCAGGCCTATATTGCCGGCCTGCCGGCCAACATCCGCTCGGTGGTGGGCGGCAACACCACCTGCGTCGAGATCGATACCGGCGCCGAGACCATCATCATTGACTGCGGCTCGGGCATGCGGGCGCTGGGCCTGAGCCTGATGGCGCGCGAGTTCGGCCGCGGGCAGGGGGTGGCCCACATCTTCCTCACCCACGCCCACTGGGACCACCTGCAGGGCTACCCGTTCTTCGCGCCGGCCTATGTGCCGGGCAACCGCCTCATCTTCTACGCCGTCAACCACAACCCGCAGACCTTCCTGGAGCACCAGCAGGTCGCGCCCATTTACTTCCCCATCCCGCCCAACGCCATGCCGGCCGAAAAAGAATTCATTCAACTGCGCGAGGGCGAGACGGTGCAGATCGGCCGCACGGTGGTGTCGAGCCTGTCGCTGTATCACCCCGGCACGGCCTACGCCTACCGCTTCGACGACGGCGAGAGCGTGTTTGTCTTTGCCAGCGACGGCGAGTACAAATCGCTCAACGAGGCCAACCTGCGCCGCTACATCGCCTTCTTCTCGCAGGCCGATGCGCTGGTCTTCGACGCGCAATACTCGCTGCGTGATGTGTTCCTCAGCAAGGCCGATTGGGGCCACAGCTCGGCCATCATCGGCGTGGACATCGCCGAGCGGGCCAGCGCCCGCTGCCTGATCACCTTCCATCACGACCCCACGCATTCCGACGAGCAGATTTACGCCATCGCCGGCGCCGCGCGTGACTATGCGGTGATCAACAACATCTACCCCAACACCCAGGTGATCGTGGGCACCGAGGGCCTGGAGCTGTTCTTGGGACAGGCGCCCGGGCTGGAAGTGCTGGAGGAGCGCGAGGACGGCCTGTGCACCCTGGCGCTGGCGGGCCACCTTAACGCCGCCACCGTGTCCGAGGCCCAGGCCCGGCTGGCGGCAGTGCTCAGCGCGCAGCCCGGCGGCAAGGTGATCCTGGACCTGACCTTGCTCTCCAGCGCGGATGCCATCGGCATCAAGGGCCTGCTCGACACGGCCCGCCTGCACGCCGAGGCGGGCCTGGCCGTGCTGGCGCCCACCGGCCACATCCGTCGGGTGCTCGACCAGTCGAGCGCAGGCGAGGTGCTGCAGCTGGTGCGCAGCCGGCCCCAGGCGCTGGCCGCGCTGGCCGGGCCGGCCCACCTGCGCCTGGCCGCCGCGACCATTGGCGGGACGTACCAACTGCAGGACCTGTTGTTTGTGGACGAGTTGGGGGTGGCCTACCTGGGCCAGGAGCTGGGCACCAACCTGCCGCTGTTGGTGCGGGTGGTGGCCGGCCAGCCCGACCAGCCCGAGTTTCAGCAGTTGGTGGCCGACCTCAAGGCCTGGCAGGCGGTGCGGCACGCCAACCTGGCCGCCTGCAAGCCGGTGGTGGAGGCCGAAGGCTGGGTGGCCCTGGCCTGCGCCGCGCCCGAGGGCCTCTCCCTGCGCGAGTGGCTGAGCCGGCCGCCCGCCTGGTTGGACCGGTGGCAGATGGCCCAGCAGTTGTGCGCCGCGCTGGGGGCCGCGCACGCGCACGGCCTGGTTCACGGCAGCCTGCTGCCTGAGAACATCGTCCTCAGCGGCGCGCTGGCGCAGATCAGCCGCACGCCGCTCTTCCCGCCGGCGGCCGAGCATCCCTTCACGGCCTACCAGGCGCCCGAGCAGCTGCGCGGCCAGGCCGCCACGGCGCGCAGTGATGTGTACGCCCTGGGTGTGCTGCTGTACGAGCTGTTCCTCGATGCCCACCCCTTCGCCGCCGAGACCGACGACCTGCGCTTCACGCTCCAGCTCTACAGCCAGCCCCAGAGCCCGCGCCTGCGCTGGCCCGAGATCCCGGCCGCGCTGGAGAGCTTTCTGCTCTGCCTGCTCGCGCTCGACCCGGCCGACCGCCCGGCGGATGGCAGCGCCGTCGCCGCGGCGTTTGCGGAGCTGCCGTTTGAGGCGCGGGAGAGCTAGCCCATGTCCGACAACCGCAAAATCACCGAATCTCACGGCTGCATCGTGTGCGGCCGGCCTTACAACATGCTGGTCGTCTACAGTCCCGCGGGCAAGTTCATCGATGCCGCGGTGACGAGCGCCGGGGGCCGGCGCGTCCCCGACCCCGAGCGGCCCCTGGCGGCCTGCGACACCCACTC
>CAYUYN010000500.1:0-2916 GCA_964449185.1 uncultured Anaerolineales bacterium
GCATGACCTCCCTGCCCCCGCGCCCGGCCCCGGTTGCCACCGCCTTCAACTGGGGTTTGTATTCCGACGCCACGTTTGCGGGGCTGTCGCTCTTGGTGCCGCTGCCTTTTGTCGACTCGGCCTTTGAGTGGTTCTTTAGCCGGCGGGTGCCGGGGTCGGTGGCGGGCTGGCGGGGCCGGCGGCTGGCGCCGGCGGTGCTGCACGAGCTGAACCACAACGAAGAAGATTGGCTCAAGGGCTGCCTGATGCTGCCGGTGACCCTGACCTGGGGCCTGCTCAAGCGCCTTTCGAAGAAGGTGCTGTACTTCCTGACGATCAAGGAAGCCACCGACAAGCTGAGCCACCACTGGCACCGCGCCTTCTTGATCGACTACGCCCTGCAGCAGGGGCATCTGGACGCGCTGGCGAGCGCCCAGGTGGCGCGGCGGGCGATGGAGTATGCGCTGGCGACGGCCACCACCAGCCCGCTGGAACAGTTGGCGCAGCGGCTGATCCCGCACACCAGCCACATCACCCGTTCGCTGCGGCGCGCGCGCAAAGGCGAAGAGGACGACGTCATCACCGAGAAGCGCAACCTGATGGCCACGGCTTGGTCGGACTTCGCCGAGTACCTGGCCGATGTGGCCTATCGCTACGACCGGGCGTACGCGCAGTGGCAGGCCGAGCGAGCCGAGCGCGCGGCGGCGGAAGCCGCACCGGCGGCGGCGGCGCCACCCAGCCACGAGGACACGCAGGCAGACACGCAGTAAGGTGACTTGAGTTTCTTAGTGTCTTGGTGTCTTCGTGGTAAGGCGAGATATAGGGAGAGAGCCCCATGCACCGCATGAACATCAACACCGGCACGCCGTGGGAACCGATCGTGGGCTATTCGCGCGCGGTGCGCGTGGGTCCCTATATCCACGTTTCCGGCACCACGGCCACCGGGCCGGATGGCAAGGTCGTGGCCCTGGGCGACCCGTACGGCCAGGCCCTCCAGGCGCTGCGCAACATCGAAAGGGTGCTGCAGCAGGCCGGGGCCTCGCTGTGGGAAGTGGTGCGCACGCGCATCTACGTGGTGGACATTACGCAGTGGGAGGCCGTGGGCCGTGCCCACGCCGAGCTGCTCGGCCAGATCGGCCCGGCCACCAGCATGGTGGAGGTCAGCCGGCTGATCTCGCCGGATATGTTGGTGGAGATTGAGGCCGACGCCTATATCGGGGACGAGCGCGAGGCTGAGGCAAGGAAATAAGGGGAATGCAGGCGCGCAGAGGCTGACGCGCCGCCCCACGTCCACACTTTCACACCTCCACACTCCCCCACCCCCACACCCCCACACATGCTCTTCGCCGTGCTCTTCCTCGCCCTCCTCTACTGGGAGCTTGTCATCGCCGAGGGCGCGCATTTGGGGCCGCGCGTGGTGGTGGGGCTGTACGATCTGATTGCCCATCGCTACGAACGCATCAAGAACTTCGACCCGCGGGTCGAGGCCGACATTTTGGGCTGGCCGGCGGCCGAGGCCTTGGCCGGGTTCGATGCGCCGAAGGTGCTGGATGTGGCCTGCGGCACCGGGCGGCTGGCGCGCGCGCTGCTGCCGCAGCCGGCCTTTGACGGCACGCTGATCAACCTGGACCTCTCGGCGCGCATGCTGCGCCATGGCCGCCCACGGTGCGCGGCTTGGCCCGACCGCACCGCGTGGCTGCGGGCGCCGGCGCACCGGCTGCCCTTTGCGGCCGACGGCTTTGAGGCCGTGGCCTGCCTGGAAGCGCTGGAGTTCCTGCCCAGCGCGCGGGCCGCGCTGGCCGAGTGCGTGCGCGTGCTGCGGCCAGGCGGCCTGCTGCTGGTGACCAACCGCATCGGCCGCGACGCGCACCTGATGCCGGGCAAGACCTTTTCGCGCGCCGCGTTCGAGCGGCTGCTGGCGGAGTTCCCCCTGGTCAACACCACGGTGCAACCGTGGCAGGTTGAGTATGACCTGGCGTGGGCGTGGAAGCGGCCGGGCTGAGGGGCGCTGGGCCGAACCACCTCATTAATATGCGGGGTGTGGCCTTACACAAGCATTATGGCTCCCCTTCTCCTGGCCCGCGCCTTTGCTTTTCGCGGCCAGGAGAAGGGGCCGGGGGATGAGGCGGTCTGGTGCTTTCCGCCCGGGCCACCACCGCCCCACGCCGCCCAGCGTTAGGCCCGCCGCTCAATTTCCGGTTAGAATGGGAACGAATGCACCTTATTCGCTACGAAAAGAACGGCGAGACGCGTTACGGCTATCTCGAGGGGGAGATGGTGGGCGAGGTCAGCGGCGACATCTTTGGCGCCTTCGTGCGCGGCGAGCCGGCCACGCCCCTGGCCGAGGTGCGCCTGCTGGCGCCCTGCCAACCGAGCAAGATCATCGCGCTGGCCTACAACTATGCCGAGCGGCTGCGCGAGCTGGGCCTGCCGCAGACCACGCTGCCGAGCCTTTCGCTCAAGGCGCCCAGCAGCGTCATCGGGCCCGGCGAGGCGATACACCTGCCGCCCCAGGCTCGGGACGTGCAGTTTGGCGCCGAGCTGGCGGTGGTCATCGGCCGCCGGGCGCGCTGGGCCAGCCCCGAAGACGCCGCCGCGCACATCCTGGGCTATACCTGCGCCAACGACGTGCTGGCCGTGGACGTGGCCGAGATCGACCAGGCCTGGACGCGGGCCAGCAGCTTCGACACCTTCTGCCCGCTGGGGCCGAGCATCGCCACGCACGTGGACCCGACCGAGCTCAAAGTCGCCTGCCTCGTCAACGGCGTCACCCGCCAGATGGCGTCCAGCCTGGACATGCTCTTCACCGTGCCGCAAGTGATCGCCTTCGTGTCGGCCGCCATGACCCTGCTCCCCGGCGACGTCGTGCTCATGGGCACGCCCGCCGGCTGCGGCCCGCTGGGGCCTGGCGACGTGGTGGAGGTGAAGATCGAGCAC
>CAYUYN010000501.1:0-2913 GCA_964449185.1 uncultured Anaerolineales bacterium
CAATCCCTGCCAAGATCCGCTCAAGCCCAAACCTAAACGCATGCTCCGGGTTCGAGGCGGCTTGGTGTTCCTCGCCCGCCGCGACCCCGACGCGGGTGGCGACCGGGAAGTGGGTGGGGTCGATGATCTTGTCGAGCAGGGGGGCGGCCGTGACCCACCACTCGGCATCCGTCATGCCCGTGTCGTGCTGCGTGCGGTCGCGGGTTGCCAGGGCCCGGGCGCAGCCTTCGGTGTGGGTCAGCAGCAGCGTCAGGCTGGCGTCCATATCCACCTCACTCAGCCCGAGCCCATCCAGCGGCCGCAGCTCGGCTTCGTACTTGAGGCAGGCGTGCGGGCCCAGCCCCGGCCGCCCGGTGGTGATCTGCAGCATCCACGCGTGGCGCTGGTACAGGTCCCAGTTCTGCTGCGCGATGAACCGCAGCGCGTCGCGCCAGTCGCCGGGCTGCTGCGCGGGCGTCTCGACGCTGTCGTAGAGCTGCCCGTAGGCGGCGTCGAACATCAGGTCAATCAGCTCGGCCTTGCCCGGCACGTGGGTATAGAGCGACATGGTGCCCGCGCCCAGCCGCTCGGCCACGCGCCGCATCGACAGCGCCTCCACGCCCTCCTGGTCGGCCAGCTCTATGGCGGCGGTGACAATGGCCTTGAGCGTCAGGCCCGAACGGCCCGCCTGGGTCTGCGAGCCCCACAGTAGGGCCAAGCGGCGGGCCGGGTCAGCGGCTTGAAGTTTTTTCGTGCTCACAGGTTGCTCTCCCGAGGGGCAGGCCTGGACCGCATTCTAGCATAGCCGCCGCCGCGCCCGCCGCGCCTTGACGCCCGGCGATCCTTGCAGTACACTGTACGGTACATCATACGACACTTTGACCGAAACAGAAAGGGATTTGTGCCTTATGAATAGAACTGACTTCGCGATCGCCGCTCACGGCGTGCGCAAGCGCTACGCCGGGGCCAAGACTGGCCTGGCGCTGGACGGCTTCGACCTGGAAGTGCGGCCCGGCACGGTCTGCGGGCTGCTGGGGCCGAATGGCGCGGGCAAGACCACCGCCATCAAAATCCTTGCGACCCTGCTCCAGCTCGATGCCGGCCAGGCGTTCGTCGCCGGCTTCGACGTGACCACCCAGGCGGCCCAGGTGCGCGCCCGCATCGGGCTGGTCGGCCAATACGCCGCCGTGGACGAGGTCCTGACCGGCCGCCAGAACCTGGTGCTGTTCAGCCGGCTCTACCACTTGCCCGGCCGTCTGGCCCGGCGCCGCGCCGATGAATTGCTCGCGCAGTTCGCGCTGACCGAGGCCGGCAACGTGCCGGTGGGCCAATACTCCGGCGGCATGCGCCGCCGCCTGGACCTGGCCGCCAGCCTGATCGTCTCACCCCAGGTGCTGTTCGTGGACGAGCCGACCACCGGCCTGGACCCGGCTGGCCGGCGCGAGGTGTGGGAGGCGCTGCGCGCGCTGGTGGCGGCCGGCACGACCGTGCTGCTGACCACCCAGTACCTGGAAGAAGCCGACCAGCTCGCCGACCGCATCGCCATGCTCAAGGCTGGCCGTGTCATCGCCGCAGGCACGCCCGCGGCGCTCAAGTCCGCCATCGGCGGCGATTGGCTCGACCTCGTCCTGCGCGACGAGGCCGATGCCGGCCGCGCGGCCGAGCTTGTCCAGCCTCTGGCGTCCGGCGCCATCCGCCGGCAGGATAACCGCCTGAGCGTGCCCGTCGCCGACCGCACCCGCGCGCTCATCGCCGTCGCCACCGCGCTCGCCGAGGCCCGCCTCGAGCCCGAGGACCTCACCCTGCGCCGGCCCACGCTCGACGAAGTCTTTCTGCACCTCACCGGACCCGAGCAGCCACTGGAGGCCGCGGTATGACCACCGCCCTGCGTCCCGCACCCCCCGCCGCCGCGCCCTCGCCCCTGTCGCGCCTGGGCTGGGCCCTGGCCGACGCCTGGACCATCGCCCTGCGCGACCTGCAGCACTGGCGCCTTCAGCCCGGCCCGGTGATCGTAGGTTGGGTCTTCCCGGTGATGATCGTGCTCATGTTCGGCGGCCTCTTTGGCGGCGCCATCACCGTGCCGGACGGCGGCAGCTACTTCGAGTTTCTGATGCCCGGCATGTTCGCCCTGGCCATGCTCTTCGGCCTCGAGAACACCAGGCTGGCCGTCACCACCGACGCCGCCCGCGGCATTACCGACCGCTTCCGCGCCATGCCCCTGAGCGGCGCGGCGGTCGTGCTCGGCCGCTGCCTGGCCGACATGCTCAACTCAGTGGTCGGCCTGGCCCTCCTGCTCGCCGCCGGCCTGCTGCTCGGCTGGCGCTGGCACGCGGGCCTACCCGCCGCCCTGGCCGCGCTCGGGCTGCTGCTGCTCCTGCGCTTCTCCCTGCTGTGGGTGGGCATCTTCGTCGGGCTCATCGCCCCAGGCCCCGAGTCCGCCGCCGTGCAGATCCTGGTCTGGCCCATCGGTTTCCTGTCCAGCGTCTTCGTGGACCCGGCCACCATGCCGGCCTGGCTCGGCGCGCTGTCCCAGTGGAACCCGCTCTCCGCCACCGCCGCCGCCGCCCGCGCGCTCTTCCTCAACCCCGGCTGGCAGGGCCGCGGCTGGTTGGCCGAGCACGCCCTGCTGCTGGCCATGGTCTGGCCGCTGGTGCTCATTGTGATCTTTCTGCCGCTGTCGGTGCGGCGCTATCGGCGCCTCAGCCGCTAACGACAGAGATAGAGAAAAAGAAAGAGAGAAAGGGGGGACCTGCTAGCGCTTTGGACCTTGCTGCGCTTTACGCTCGAGGGTGTTGATGTTCGCGGTCAGAAGTGCGATGATTTCCCCGGCTTGCTGCCGGCGGGCGTCGACAATCTCGGCGGGCAAAAAATGCCTGGCGCGCCAGTACCAGCCGCGGCTCTCGTAGGCTTCGCCGCGGGCGATCTTCAGTCGAT
>CAYUYN010000502.1:0-1724 GCA_964449185.1 uncultured Anaerolineales bacterium
ATCCAGGCGCAGATCCTCGACCTGATGCGCGAGATCCGCGGCAAGATGCAGGCCTCCATCATCCTCATCACCCACGACCTGGGGGTGGTGGCCGAAATGGCCGAGCGCGTGGCCGTCATGTACGCCGGCCAGATTGTGGAGCAGAGCAGCGTGCGCGCGCTGTTTGCCCGCCCCAAGCACCCCTACACCCAGGGCCTGATCGGCTCCATCCCCATCCTGGGCGTGGTCAAAGACGCGCTGGAAGTCATCCCCGGCTCCGTGCCCAACCTGATCAACCTGCCGGTCGGCTGCCGCTTTGCGCCGCGCTGCAAGTCGCGCATGCAGTACAACCTGTCGATCTGCACCGACGTGATGCCCCAGTTGGGCTCCGTCGGTCCCGAGCACGAAGTGCGCTGCTGGCTGTATCACAGCGACCCGGCGCACGGCCACGCCGCCCCGCTGGGCGCCGAAACCGAGATGCCCGCGGTAAGGAGAGCCTGATGGTCGCTTCGAACAGCCTGCAGTGGAAAGTGGAACAGGATGGCCAGGAGCGGGACCTGGTGGAGGTCAAGAACCTCGTTAAGTATTTCCCGGTGCGCGGCGGGCTGCTCCAGCGCGTGATCGCGCAGGTGCAGGCGGTGGAGAACGTCAGCTTCTCCATCCGGCGCGGCGAAACCCTGGGCCTGGTGGGCGAGTCGGGCTGCGGCAAGACCACGGTCGGCCGCACCCTGCTGCGCCTGATCCCGGCCACCAAGGGCGAAGTGTTCTTTGAGGGCCGCAACGTCTTTGCCGCCAATGGGCGCGAGCTCAAGGCCCTGCGCCGCGACATGCAGATTATTTTCCAGGACCCGTTCTCGTCGCTCGACCCGCGCATGCCGGTGGGCGAGAGCATCGGCGAGGGGCTGCTGGTGCACGGCATGCGCAGCCGCAAGGAGCGCTTCGAGATCGTCATCAACACCCTGCGCAAGGTGGGCCTGGAAGACTACCACGCCCGCCGCTACCCGCACGAGTTCTCGGGCGGCCAGCGCCAGCGCATCGGCATTGCCCGCGCCCTGGCGCTGCGGCCCAAGTTCATCGTCTGCGACGAGCCGGTCAGCGCGCTGGACGTGTCCATCCAGGCGCAGGTGCTCAACATCCTGCGCGAGCTGCAGCGCGAGTTCAACCTGACCTACCTGTTCATCGCCCACAACCTGAGCGTGGTGGAGCACATCTCCGACCGCGTGGCGGTGATGTACCTGGGCAAGATGGTGGAGCTGGCCGAGCGCGACGAGCTGTACCGCAACCCGCTGCACCCCTACACCCAGGCGCTCATGTCGGCCATCCCGGTGCCCGACCCCGACCTCAAGCGGGACCGCATCATCCTCAAGGGCGACGTGCCCAGCCCCCTGCGCCCGCCCACGGGCTGCCGGTTCCACCCGCGCTGCCCGGTGGCGATGGAGCACTGCTCCAAGGAAGAGCCGCAGTTCCGCGAAGCCAGCCCCGGCCACTGGGTGGCCTGCTGGCGCGTGGAGTAAGCGCTCGTTTTTCTACGCCGACCTAACCCCCCGGCCCCCTTCCCTAAGAAGGAAGGGGGGGCCTTTTGGCGGCACGGGTGTGTAGCGGCGGTGCGATTGCTGGGCCGCGGGGAGGCAAGGTGGAATAGGCGCTCGTTTTTCTGCGCCGACCTAACCCCCCGGCCCCCTTCCCTAAAAAGGAAGGGGGTGCCTTTTGGCGGCACGGGTGTGTAGCGGCGGTGCGATTGCTGG
>CAYUYN010000502.1:1824-2910 GCA_964449185.1 uncultured Anaerolineales bacterium
TGGGCGTATCGGCGGCACGATTTCTTGGCCGCGGGGAGGCGAGCGGGCGAATATATTCACGCACCCACACACTCGCGCACGTCTCCCACACCTCCACGCGCAAGCGTCCACACCGTCTTTCCCCGCTTCGTATATAATGCCCGGCGTGGCCCCTCCGCGCATCCTCATCGTCGACGACCAGCGCGACATCACCCGCATGCTGCGCATTGCGGTGGAGGCGCTCGGCTGCGGCTACTCGGTGGCGGATGTGCCCTCGGCCGAGGAGGCCCTGCTGGAGGTGCGGCGCGCCCCGGTGGACCTGCTCATCACCGACCTGCGCCTGCCCGGCATGACCGGCCTGGAGCTGATCAAGCGGCTGCGCAACCTGGCCAGCCAGGCGCACATGATCGTCATCAGCGCCCACGCCGATGAGGCCACCCGGGCCGAGTGCCGCCGGCTGGGCGCCATCTTCTTCCCCAAGCCGCTCAGCCTCGACGCGTTTCTGACCACCGTGCAGCAGGCGGTGGGCGAGAAGTCCAAGCCGGCCGCGCCCGAGCCGGCCGCCACCGACGACCCCTCCGGCGGCATCTCCGACCGCCTCACGCGCCTGCGCCGCGATCTGGGCGCGCTGGCCGTCTTCCTCATCGACCTGGACGGCCAGATCGCCGTGCGCGCCGGCGATGTGAACCGGCTGGACATGGACACCGTGCTCACCCCGTTGATGTCGGCCTTCAGCGCTTCGCTCAAGGTGAGCCGCGCGCTGGGCGCCTTGGTGCCCGCCAACGTGCACTTCTTTGACGGCGACGCGCACGACGTGTACGTGGCCAACGTCGGCCAGCAGTTTGCGCTGGCTATCATCTTCTCGGGTGAGCGCGGCGCGATGCAGATGGGCCCGGTCATGCGCTACGGGCGCCAGTGCGCCGACGACCTGCTCAACACGATCAAGCGCCTGGGCGTGGACACGCCCGGCCCCGCCGCCCAGCCTCCCCTGGTGCCCGGCCTGAGGGCCTCGTCCCTCGGCGCGCCCCCAGTACGCAAGCGCACCTCCCCGCTGGCCAAGCGCAAGACAGGCCCGTTGCCCCCGGCCCCCGCCGCCCCGCCGCCCAC
>CAYUYN010000503.1:0-2905 GCA_964449185.1 uncultured Anaerolineales bacterium
CCGATGTAGGTGCGGCGGTGGCCGCGGATGTCGGCCTCGTCGCGCATGCCGCCCAGGCTGACGCGCACGAACTTGCGGCCGAGGGCCTCGGCGATGGACTTGCCCAGCGAGGTCTTGCCCGTGCCGGGCGGGCCGACAAAGCACAGGATGGGCGCGCGCACGCGCTCGTTTTCGGCCGAGAGCTTGCGCACCGCGATGTACTCCAGGATGCGCTCCTTGGCCTTGGGCAGGCCGAAGTGCTCGCGCTCGAGCACGGTGGCGGCATGCTTGAGGTCGAGGTTGTCGACCGTGCTAGCCTGCCAAGGCAGCTCGATGAGCCAGTCGAGGTAGGTGCGGATGATGCCGACCTCGGGCGCCATGGGCGGCATCTGCAGCAGGCGCTCGAGTTCCTTGAGCGCCTTCTGCTGCGCTTCTTCCGGCAGGGCCGCGGCGGTGATCTTTTCGCGCAGTTCGTTGAGCTCGGCGGTCCACAGGTCGGTTTCGCCCAGCTCGGTCTGGATAGCCTTCATCTGCTCGCGCAGGTACAGCTCGCGCTGGCCGCGGTCGACCTCGTTCTGCACCTGCGAGTGGATGTGGTCTTCGAGCTCGAGCACATCCAGCTCGCGGCCGAGCAGGATGCTCACACGCTGGAGGCGCGCGGCCGTCTCGAAAATTTCCAGGATGGACTGGCGCTCGGCGATTTCGAGGTTGAGGGTGGAGGCGACCAAGTCGGCCAGCCAGCCCGGCTCCTCGATGTTCATGGCGAAGACGTAGGCTTCTTCGGGCAGCGAGCGGTTGAGCTGGACGCACTTCTCGAACAGCGCCAGCACGGCCCGCATGAGGGCCTCGGTCTCGCGCGGCTTGCCGACCGGCTCTTCAATGACACGGGCGCGAGCGACGTAATAAGGCTCGACCTGGGTAACGGAGACAATCTGAATGCGGCGCCGGCCCTGGGCCAGCACCGAGGTGGAGCTGTCGGGCATGCGCAGCATGCGGCCGACCGCCACCTCGACGCCCACCGGGTACCAATCCTCCGCGCCGGGCTCTTCCACGTCGGCATTGATCTGGGTGACCGCGAGCAGGGTCTGATTCTTGGCGTGCGCGGCATTGATGGCCGCCAGTGACTTTTCGCGCCCGACAAACAGGGGCGTGACCATGTGCGGGAACATCACCATGTCGCGCAGCGGCAGCAGCGGGCATTCGATCAGCCCATCGTCGTCCGGCTCGGCTTCGGTGATGTCGTACAGCTCTTCGGCGCGCCGGCTCATCGCTTCCGCGAATTCCGACCGCACCAGCCATTCTCGGTACTCTTTTTCTGACATGGGGTAAGCGCAGATTCTAGTCTAAGACTCTAGCGACGGATAACATTGAATTGTGTTAGAGGGTGTCGTGGGCCGCAATGCGGGCCACGACCGCCTCGTTTCTGCTTCGAAAATGGTGCGGGCAGCGCCTCAGCGCGCAGCGGCGCTCTCGGCCGGCAGCAGCGCCAGGGCGGCGGCGCGGGCCTCGGCGACAATGAACAGGCTGCCGCAGGCCAGGATGACGTCGTCGGGCCCGGCTGAACGCAGGGCCGTCTCGACGGCCTGCGCGACGGTGGGCCAGGTTTCCGCCGCCACGCCGTGCGCTTGGGCAACTGCCGACAGCTCATCCGGGTCCTGCGCGCGCGGGTGGACGGCCTGGGTGAGCAGCACACGCTCGATGCCCACACCGGGCGCGAGCAGCGCGGCCAACATGCCGGTCACGTCCTTGTCGGACGAGGCGCCAAAGATCAGCGTCACGCGCCGCCCCGGAAAATACTCGCGCACGGTGGCGGCCAGCTTCTGCGCCGAGTCGGCGTTGTGAGCGCCGTCGAGCACCAGGGCGGGGCTGCGGCTGAGCAGCTCGAAACGGCCCGGCCAGCGCACCCCGCTAAGACCGGCCTGGATGGCGCCAGCCGACAGTGGCAAACCCTGCTCGCGCAGGGCTTGCAGGGCCGCGTATGCCACGGCGGCGTTTTCCACCTGGTGCTGGCCGAGCAGCGGGATCTCCAACGCCTGCGGCCGCCAGGCCACGGCGTGGCCCTGAGCGCTCAGGGCATTCAACTGCTGCTGCTCGCGCGCCGACCAAATCTCGAACACCTGCCCGTCCAAGGCCTGGCTCACGGGCCGGTAGAGCCAATCGCGGCCGACGACGCTGAGGGGCGCGCCGCGTTCGGCGGCGAGGCGCTCCAGCACGGCCAAGGCCTCGGGCGGCTGCGGGGCCGTCACAACCGGGACACCGGGCTTGATGATGCCGCCCTTTTCGCCAGCGATCTCGGTCAGGGTATGGCCCAGCAGGCTGGTGTGGTCATAGCTGAGCGAGGTGATCACGGCCACGCGCGGCGCCACCACGTTGGTGGCATCCAGCCGGCCGCCCAGCCCCACCTCCAGTACGGCCAAGTCCACCTTGGCCTGCGCAAAGTAGAGGAAGGCCAGGGCGGTCGTGAGCTCAAACGTGGTGATCCCGGGATGTTCGGGCACCCGGGCCCGCATGGCCTCCACGATCTCGGCCAGGGCCGCGCGCGGGATGTACGCGCCATCCATCTGGATGCGCTCGCCGAAATCGGTGAGGTGCGGCGAGGAGTAAAAGCCGGTGCGGTAGCCGCCGGCCCGCAGGGCCGAGGCGCACAGGGCCGCGACAGAACCCTTGCCCTTGGTGCCGGCCACATGGAGCGCCGGGTACTGCTGCTGCGGGTCGCCCAGCGCTGCCAGGAAACGGACCATGCGCTGCAAATCGAAGATTTCGGCCGAATACTGAGCCGGCCGCACCGCGCCGTAATCGACAAAGCTGTATAGATAATCCAGCGCTTCTTCGTAGCTGAGCATGATAAGTAATGGTAGCACATCGCGGGGTGATTGGAAAACCCCGTGATTCAGTTTTGGGGAAGAGCTGGTGTGGGGGTGTGGGG
>CAYUYN010000504.1:0-2886 GCA_964449185.1 uncultured Anaerolineales bacterium
TTGCATGCCAAGCAGGGTCACGGATGGAATCGTGATCGGTCCGCCGCGCGTACCCGGAGCCGGCGAAGTGGCCCAATTCCAGTTATTCACCCGATACACATTGGTGAAGGTTGGCACCCGGACGGGTGAAAAAAGCGTTTTGAGCTGCGGCGGTTGGAAATTTTCGCTGGCATCCCGGCCAACATCCACGAGACCCTGGGTGCCGGATGTCAGCGAGTAGCCGCGGAGGTCCAGGTTCTTATCAGCATGGTTCCACGCCGGCCGGACCGTCGTGTCGGGGTCCTGTTGATACATGATGCCCGAGCCATAGCTATTGCCAGAGGTCGTCGGGCAGCCCTGCGGCCTCGCAAAGAACGGCAGGTAGTCCTTGAAGCTAACTTGCGGCTCGGCGGGTTCCACCGGCGCGCTGGCAACGCCGGTCGACGCGGGCCAACCAGCCACCAACGCCAAAGCCAACAGCAAGGTGAGTCGAACAAAACGATAATTTGTCATAACGCACACCTTTCCATTCTAACCATATTCTACCATTAATTTAGGCTGGCCTATCCCCCACCGGTACTGCCCGTTTCCATCCTTTCTGGCAGGCAGTTTCGCGCCTATGTGTCTGCGCCGGTGACTCGCCCGCCATATCGATAGGCGCGGCGCGCGCCGCCAGCCCGCCGCGGGCCAAAGCCCACGGCTAAAAAAGGGAAAGCCGGCGGCAGCCGGCTGGCGAGACAAAGGGGATGGACCGACAGCCCGGTTCACCGGGCTGTCGCATTCTCAAAGCGCGGCTGAAAAGCGCCTGTAGGGGCGCCCCCCTGCCTGCCCTAGCAGCGCAGCGGATGGGGTGGGCGCCCTCCCCCTGTCTGCGCCCGCAGCGCAGCGGAGGTCGCTAGCATGGGCGCCGTAAGCACAACCTGTGCCTAAAACTATCTCCCCGTTTTCCGCGGAACCGGCGATGCGGCCAGCGCGACGCGGACCGTCAGGAAGCCTGTGATGAGGTATAAAACACGGTCGGGCTCTATAAACTACGGCTGCCGCTCGGCCGCGCGCAGGGCCTGGTAATAATCGCACAGCGCCGTGAGCACGCAGCGGCCGCACTCGGGGCCGCGCGCGTGGCACACCTCGCGCCCGTGGCGAATGAGGTTGAGGTGCGCGGCGTAGTAGCTGTCGGGCGGCAGCAGGCCCTCGAAGTAGGGGTGGCAGTCGTCGGCCGACATGGGCTCGGGGCGCAGACCCAGCCGGCCGGTGACGCGGTGGACGTGCGTATCCACCGGGAAGGCCGGCCGCCCCAGCGAGAACAGCAGCACGATAGCGGCCGTCTTGGGCCCCACGCCCTTGAAGCGCGTCAGCCAGGCGCGCGCCTCGTCCACCGGCAGGTCTTTGAGGAAGTCCAGGTTGAGCGCGCCGCGCTCCTCGGTGATCTGGCGCAGCACGGCCTGGAGGCGCGGCCCCTTCTGGTTCGCCAGCCCGGCCGGGCGGATGGCGTCCATCACCGCTTCCGCCGGCGCGTCGCGCACCGCCTCCCACGTCGGGAAGCGCGCCTGGAGCGCCAAGAAAGCCCGGTCGCGGTTCACGTCGTTGGTGTTCTGCGACAGGATCGTGCTGACCAGCTCGTCCACCGGCGGCAGCGGGTTGCGCCACACCGGCTCGCCGTAGGCCTTGAGCAGCGCCGCGTGGACCCGGGCCGCCTTGCGGCGGGCGGCGGCTTTGTCGGGCGGGGTGGTCGTTAGCATGCGCGCGATTATAACCGAGGACGACGCACGACGGACTTCTAGGCGAGACCAATAACGAACGAAAAACCCTACCCACATACTATTTCCCTCAGTTCCCTTATTTCCTGGCCGTCTTCCCCTTGTGATATGATACCGATGTCGTGCCGCTGGCCGAGGGAGAACCCACCCGCATGCCGTCCATGATGAAAGCCGTCATCAAGCCAGGGCCCGGCCCGGGGCTGGAAATGACCCAGCGCCCCATCCCCACCCTCGGGCCGCAGGACGTGCTGGTCAAGATCAAGGCCACCTCCATCTGCGGCACCGACCTGCACATCTATCGCTGGGATGCATGGGCCTCAAGCCGCCTGCGCCCGCCGGTGATCGTGGGCCATGAGGTGTGCGGCGAGGTGGTCGAGCGCGGCGCCAACGTGGTCGAGCCGAAGATCGGCGACTTTGTCTCGCTCGAGAGCCACGTCATCTGCAACATCTGCGCCTACTGCCGCACCGGGCGCGGCCACATCTGCCCGAACATGCGCCTGATCGGCGTGGACATCGACGGCGGCTTCGCCGAGTACATCGCCATTCCCGCCCAGAACGCCTGGGTGAACCCGCCGGACATGCCGGTGGAGATCGCCGTGCTCCAGGAGAACTTTGGCAACGCGGTACACACCGCCTTCACCGCCGACCTGGCGGCCAAGAAGGTGCTGGTCACCGGCTGCGGGCCGGTGGGCCTGATGACCATTGCCGTGGCCCGCGCCATTGGCGCGCGCGCCATCTATGCCACCGACGTCAGCGCCTACCGCCTGGAGATGGCCTGCCGCATGGGCGCGCGCCTGGCGCTCAATGCCCGCGACGGCACCGTCATCGACAAGATCCTGGCCGCCACCGATGGCGAGGGCGTGGACGTGCTGCTGGAGATGTCGGGCGTGCCCAGCGCCATCGAGCAGGGCTTTACCGTGCTCAAGCCGGGCGGCGAGGCCGCGCTGCTGGGCGTGGCGCCCGGGCCGTTCACCTTCGACTGGAACCACCACATCGTCTTCAAGGCCGCCAAGGTCTACGGGGTCTCCGGCCGCAAGCTGTGGGAGACCTGGTACCAGGCCCGCGGCCTGGTCCGCTCCGGCGCCGTGGACCTCACGCCCATGGTCACCCACCGCTTCCCGCTCGAAGAATATGACCAGGCGATTGAAAC
>CAYUYN010000505.1:0-2886 GCA_964449185.1 uncultured Anaerolineales bacterium
GCTGTCGCTGGCGGCGGCGCTGCTGCTGGGCGTGGTGGCGGCCGGGGCCGCGGTGGCCGGCGTGTATGCCTACTACACGCGCGACCTGCCCTCCACCGAGGCGCTCCAGACCGCCTTCGACCCGGCCACCAGCGAGTTCTTCCAGACCACCCAGATCTACGACCGCACCAACGAGCACCTGCTGTATGAAGTGATCGACCCGCGCGGCGGCGACCGGCAGTACGTCACTTACGCCGATTTCCCGCCGGCCCTCATCAGCGCCACGGTCGCCATCGAAGACAAAACCTTCTTCACCAACCCCGGCTACGACCTGGTGGGCATCACGCGCGCGCTGGTGTCGAACCTGCGCGGCCAGCCCATCCAGGGCGGCTCGTCCATCACCCAGCAGCTCGTCAAGAACACGCTCATCCCGCTCGAGCAGCGCACCGAGCTGTCCTACTCGCGCAAGATCCGCGAGATCCTGCTGGCGGCCGAGATCACGCGCCAATACTCCAAGGAGCAGATCCTGGAGTGGTACATCAACACCAACTTCTACGGCAACCTGGCCTATGGCATCGACGCCGCGGCGCTGGTGTACTTTGACAAACACGCCCAGGCACTGACCCTGGCCGAAGCGAGCCTGCTGGCCGCCATCCCCCAGTCGCCGGGGCTGAACCCGCTGGATGAGCCCGAGGCGGCCTTTACCCGCCAGCACGTCGTCATCAACGTTATGCTGCGCGAGGGCTTCATCACCGCCGAGCAGGCCACCACCGCGCGCACCGACACCATCGTCATCCAGCCGCCCGCGCGGCGCTTCGACATCCTGGCGCCGCACTTTGCGGTCTACGTGCGGCAGGAGCTGGTGGAGCTGTTTGGCGAGGACATGGTCAACCGCGGCGGGCTGCACGTCATCACCACGCTCGACCTGGATTTGCAGCACCAGGCCGAGTGCGCCGCCCGCACCCAGGTGGCGCGGCTGAGCGGCGCCGACCCCAACTTCGTGGCGCCGGCCGAGGCGCTCACCGGCAGCGGCGACGCGCCCTGCAACGCCGCCAACTACCTGCCGCCGCTCAATGAGAACGACATCGGCGTGGACCATCACGTCACCAACGCCGCCATCGTGGCCCTCCGCCCGCACACCGGCGAGATCCTGGCCATGGTAGGCTCGCTGGATTACTGGAACCCCGAGATCGACGGCAACTTTAACATCGCCGTGGACGGCCTGCGCCAGCCGGGCTCGTCCTTCAAGCCCTACACCTACCTCGAGGCCTTCCGGCAAGGCTACAGTCCGGCGTTCATGCTGCTGGATGTGCCCAGCACCTTTATGCAGCCCAGCGGCGAGCCGTACGTGCCCGAGAACTACGACCGAAAATTTCACGGCCCGGTGAGCCTGCGCGGGGCTTTAGCCCGCAGCCTTAACATCCCGGCGGTCCAGCTCATCAACCAGGTGGGCGTGGACAACGTCATCCGCATGGCCCACCACCTGGGCATCAACAGCCTCAACACCGGCGAGTTCGGCCTGGCGCTGACCCTGGGCGGCGGCGAGGTGACCCTGCTGGACCACACCTATGCCTTCAGCGTGCTGGCCAACATGGGCGTGATGGCCGGGCAGCCGGTGCCCGCCGACCAGCAGCGGCCCGGCTACCGCGCGCTGGACCCCATCGCCATCCTGCGCGTGGAAGACCGCGACGGCAACACGCTCTATCAGCTCGACACCGCCGCCACGCAGCCGATCTTGAGCGCCGACCTGGCCTATTTGATGAACAACGTGCTGGCCGACAACGAGGCGCGCGTGGCGGCGTTTGGGCTGGGGAACCCGCTGGAGCTGGAAGACCGCCCGGCCGCGGCCAAGACCGGCACCACCAACGACTTCCGCGACAACTGGACCATGGGCTATGTGCCCAAGCTGGCCGTGGGCGTGTGGGTGGGCAACGCCGACAACTCGGAGATGCAGGCCGTCACCGGCCTGACCGGCGCCGCGCCGATCTGGCACGCGGTGATGACGTATGCCACGCGCTTCCTGCCGCCCGAGGGCTGGCAGGCCCCGCCCAACGTGGTCTCGCTGACCGTGTGCGACCCCTCCGGCCTGCTGCCCACGCGCACCTGCCAGCGCACGCGCGAAGAGGTGTTCGCGCAGGGCACCGAGCCCACCACGCCCGACGATGTGTGGCTGCCGGTGGCCATCAACCGCGACACCGGCAAGCGCGCCACGGCCTGCACCCCGCCCGAGCTGGTGGAGCAGCGCTACTATATGATCCTGCCGCCCGAGGCGGCCGACTGGGCGCGCACCACCGGCCTGCCCCAGCCGCCGGCGGAGTACGACACCTTTGCCGGCGCCTGCCTGGCCAGCGGCAACGCCGCCATCACCCAGCCGCTGCCCTTCGCCTACGTGCACGGCGCGGTGGAACTGCTGGGCACGGCCCGCGGCGACAACTTTGCCTTCTTCCGGCTGCAGTATGGGCCGGGGCTGTTCCCGCAGACGTGGACCCAGATCGAAGGCGACCGCGGCGAGACCGTGGAGAATGGGCTGCTCCAGCCGTGGAACACCGCCGGGCTGGATGGGCTGTACTCGGTACAGTTGGTGGTGGTCAAAAACGACCCCAATGGCGGGCCGTTTCAGTTTGAGACCAGCACCCTCCAGGTGACGGTGGACAACCAGCCGCCCACCGCGCGCGTGCTGACGCCCCTGGCCGGCGCCGAGTACACGGCCGAGGAGGACGAGTCACTGGTCATCCAGGCCGAGGCCGATGACAACCTCTCGCTGGCACGCGTGATCTTCTACGTGGACGGCATCGCCATCACCACCGCCAGCGTGCCGCCCTATTCCACCCGCTGGCCGATCGCCGGCGCCGGTCCGCATAACCTCCATGTGCGCGCCTACGATGCCGCGGGGAATTTTACGGATAG
>CAYUYN010000506.1:0-2880 GCA_964449185.1 uncultured Anaerolineales bacterium
TCCGACTTCGGCGCGGCCCGCTTTTGGCCGCGATCCCGGGTCGTGTTATCAGCCCATGGGCCATCCCAGATTGGCCGCGCCTCGGCTTCCAGGCCACAACCGGAATATCGCGAACGGCCTTCAGGCCAGTCCCTTTGGGACGCAATACGCAATACGCGCGCCCGGGCCACCAACGGGAAATACACCCGCATGGGTCTGCCGGTTGCCTTCTAACCGTCTGTACACTAGAATTCCAGGTAGCCTCGGAAGGCGTTGGTGAAAGCGATGTTATGTTAGCGCTGAGGCGCGCTCGGACGGCCGACGGCCCGTGTCTTCTCGCAGTACCAGTGAGGTCAAGCAAGCATGGATGAGGTGCGGCTATTGCGTGGCGTGGCCGTCTTTGACGGGCTGAACGAGGCCGAATTGCGGCGGGTGGCCGGCATTTGCCATGAGGCCCGCTTTGCCAAGGGGGAGGCCCTGACCACTCAGGGCACCGAGGGCACGGAGATGTTTGTGGTCCGCTCGGGCCTGCTGGAGGTGCGGGTGGGCCAACTGGGCACCGGCCTCCTGCCCCCGCACACGGTAGTCAACCTGGGCGACGGCCAAGTGGTGGGCGAAATGTCGTTGGTGGATCATGGGCCGCGCTCGGCCACGGTGCGCTGCGCGACCGCGGAGTGTCACGTGCTGGTCATCCAGCGGGAAGCGTTCGAGCAGTTGTGCAGGTCCGATCACCACATCGGCCTGCTGGTGTACCGCAATCTGGCCGCCGACCTATCCTTCAAGCTGCGCCACCGGCACCTGGCCCAGCGCTAAGACGGACGCAAGCCATGGTCTGCAAGCTCAGCATCGTCGTCCCCGGCTCGCCGCACAGCGGCGCCATCCTCAACACCACCGCCCTGCCCCAGGTCGGTGATCGCCTGCCCGTGGGCGACGCGCTGGTGGAGGTGCTGGAGCTCAAGGAGCTGCTGCCCTCCAGCGGCAACTTCCACTTCGTCCACGTCACCGGCCGCGTCATCGAGCCCGGCGCCACGGCTGGATAGAGCCAAAATCGCGGCCCCGTTCCCGGCGTTCAGTATGGCTAATTGCCAAGTACCAGCCTCACCACCGCCGGCGTCACAAACACCTCCGCCAGCGCCGCCACGCTGAGCAGCGGCACCACCAACGCCACCGAAATCTTGGCCCAATCAGCCAGAGCCGCCAGCCAGCCGTCGCCCAGGGTCTTGCCCGCCGGTGGGGCCAGCACGCTGGCGCCCAGCCGCAGGATGGCCGCGCCTTCCAGCACCGCCGCGGGAAGCTCGAAGACGCCATGCGGCAGGATGAAGGCCAGGAAAAACTCGGCCGGGTTAAGCCCGATGAGCGAGACCTGCCCGGCAAAATAGCCCACCAGGGCCAGCGGTGTCATCAGCAAGATGACCCCTAACACCCCAAACGAGAAGATACCCGCCAGCGTGGCAATGGCCAGCGCGCGCAGGTTGGTGAACAGCACCCACGCGGCCCCGCGCGCCGATACAAAGTTGAGCTGGGCCAGATTGGTCTCGAACTGGTCCACCACCTGGCTCAGGCTCGCGGTCTCCAGGGGCAGGCGAAAGATGTCGGCGTAGCGGAAGCCCAGCCCCAGGGCCGCGGCCATGGCCAGCGCCATCAGCCCAATGGGGAGCGCCAGCCGCCGCACGGTGGGCAGCACTTCCAGGGTGTACCAGCGCAGCAGGCCTTGGCCGCGGCCGCGGCCGGCATAGGCCGCGGTGAAGGTTTGCCAGGCCGCCTTCAAGTTAATTTCGTCAATGTCACGGCCAAGCAGCTCCTCGCGGTTGAAGAGCCGCACCCCCATGCGGATGAGCACCACGGTCAACAGCAGCAGCCCCAGAATCACCCACCACAGCACGTGGTACTGCGCCCAGAACATGATCAGGCTTTCGGCCTGTACCAGCAGCGCCATGGGGATGACGATGAAGCTGGCCAGCAGGTTGGCAGCGCGCACCGAAGTGGTTTGGGCCGAGATGACCACCGCCCCGGCCACCATCACCAGCGCCTGGATGGTGGTGAGCGCCAGGATTTGGAAGAGCAGGCTCGGGTCCGGCCGCCAGCCGATGGTGATGGCCAACCCGCCCAGGTATACCGTGATGCCCAGATAGGCCGCGAAGAGCGGCGGCAGCATGGCCGCGACGGTCTTGCCGATGTACAGCTCGGTGTCGGTCAGCGGCGAGGACAGCAGCGGCTCCAGGCTGTGCCGCTCCTTTTCGCCCACAAAGCTCTCCAGCGCAATCACCAGCGACACCGAGATAGGGAAGAAGCCGACCACCATGAGCAGGAACGGGATCAGCCGCTCGCCGATCACCGGCGCGCCGTAGCGCTCCACAAAACCCACCGCTTGCCCGGCCGTGAAGTTCATCAGGAGCGGGAAGATCAGCGTGAGAATAATGATCGGCGCAATGATGCGCCAATCGCGCAGCTGATCGCGCACCTCGCGCCGGGTGATGAGCAGCGCGCGGCGGAGGGAATTGGTTTGAGCGAATGGGATGATCACGCGTGACTTTCTTTCGCCACCACCTGCAAATACACATCCTCCAGGCTGCGCGGCACTTCCGCCAGGGTCACCACGCCCACCGCCCGGCCCGTCAGCCGCGCCAAAATCTGCGGGTTCACCACCTCCGGCGCCTCGGCCAGGTACCGCACCCAATCGGCGCCATGCTCCACCACGCGCGCCAGGCGCCCGATTTCTTCCAGCGCCCCGTTCAGCGGCTGCGCCGCGCGCAGCTCGAACAGGCCCGGCCCCAGCCACTGCCGCTTGAGCTGCCGCGGGCTGCCCTGCGCAATGATGGTGCCGCGCCGGATGACGGCAATGTGGTCAGCCAGTTGTTCCGCTTCGGTCAGGTTGTGGGTGCACAGAATGACGGTGCGCTT
>CAYUYN010000507.1:0-2866 GCA_964449185.1 uncultured Anaerolineales bacterium
GGCCAGGAAGGCGCGCTCGGCCTCCACGGCCGCGCGGGTGGGGGCGTGGTCCAAAGGCGCCAAAAGGGCTAGGGTCAGCGCGTCGCCGGCGCGGCACTGCACCGCCAGGGCACCCTGTCCGGGCGCGGGCAGCATCACCTCGAAGGACAAATATTCCGTAATGGCGGCCTCCAGGCCCAGCCGCAGCACCCCGGCCGCGGCCAGCACGATGGCGTCGTAATCGCCCTGCTGGGCCTTGCGCAGGCGCGTGTCCACATTGCCGCGCAGCGGCGCCACGGTCAGATCGGGCCGGGCGCGGAGAAGCTGGGCCGAGCGCCGCAGGCTGGAGGTGCCTAAGCGCGCGCCGCGCGGCAGGTTGGCGAGAGTGACGCCGGACGCGCTGATGAGCACGTCGCGGGCATCTGCGCGGACGCAGATGGCGCCGAGGGCGAGGCCAGGGGTGATGGCAATGGGCAGATCTTTGAGCGAGTGCACGGCCAGGTCTATGTCGTGGGCCAACAGTGCCTGCTCCAGCTCTTCGGTGAAGACGCCCTTGCCGCCGATCTCGGGCAGGGGCTTGTCGAGCAGCCGGTCACCGGTGGTGGTGAAGAGGCGCACCTGGCTGGCGAGGCCGGGCCAGTACTCGCGGAGGCGCGCCAGCACCCAGTCGCTTTGCCAGCGAGCCAGCGTGGAGCCGCGCGTGCCAATCGTCACCGTGTGGGCCGGGGCCGTCATCGCCGCCTACTCATTGAGCGCAAAGTGTTTTGGTCCGTTTCAAGCATACCGGTGACGGGTGTGGTCGAGCGCGGCCCCTGGTGCCCGCCGCGTGGGGTGGGGGGTAATTTACTCTTCTTTCAGGGGATTTTCTAGGTAGGATTTGTAAGTTTTGGGCCGGAGGGGATTGGGGGTTTTGGGCGTACAATGCGCGCCAGTCGCCGCGTGGGGTGAACGGATCGAACGGAAAAGCTCATAGATGCCTACTCAGTCGCGCTCAGGCGGTAATCAGCAGCCTTTGTTCCGCGAGGCCGGCCCGGCGCGGGCGGGCGGCTACGTGCTGGCGCTGGCGGGGCTGTTGGTGGCCATCAGCCTGACCCTGCACCCACTGCCGCAGGGCGGCTTCGCCGAGCAGCCGAGCCAGTTGGCCAACACACCGTGGTGGGGGCTGATCCATGCCGCCATCGCGTTCGGTTTTGTGCTGTGCGTGCTGGGCGGCCTGCTGGTGCTCAGCGCGGGCGGCGCCTTTATCCGGCGCTGGACCAGCGCGCTGGCCTGGGGGTGCCTCACCGTGGGGATGGTGTACTTCACGGGCGTGGCGCTCATCAACGGCTGGGTCATGCATCCGCTGGCGCTGCAGGCCGAACAGGAGCCGGCGCTATATGCGGCCATGAACCAGCTCATCATCGGCTTTGGCTGGCTGGGCAATCCGCTCTTTCTGGTGGGCCTCACCGGCCTCGCGCTGCTCGAGGCGCGGCATGGCCTCCTGCGCCTGCCGCGCTGGCAAGCCTATGCGGGTCTGCTCTTCGCGGTCCTGGCGTGGGGCCGCGGGGTGGGTTCGGCCACCGGGCTGTTCTTTCTGGAACCGCTGATCGTGGCCAATATCCCCACCTTCTTGTGGCTGGGCTACTATGGGCTGATGATTGCGGATCGGGCCAAAGGGGAGGAGTAAACCACGCACCCGGACGTTCAAGCCTTCCTCGCCGATTACTCGCCGGAGGTGCAGGCCATCGCCAAGAAGCTGCGCCGCTGGTGCGCAGGTGGTGCCCGAGGCGCTGGAGCAGGTGGACCGGCCGGCGAAGATGCTGGCCTATGGGCGCGACGCGACGTACAAAGGCCTGCTCGCTGTTTCCGTGCATGTAAGCGAAATGCTAAAACGATAAGAGCGGACCGCGCAGTTCGCTCTTTTTTATTGTGCCGCTTCAGCCATTCAGTTCAACCCGCCCAAACCCCCACGCACTGACCAGATCGGTGCGGATGCGGACGACCGGCAGCAGGATGGGCACGTTGGCGGGCACACCCGGGCTGAAGAAGCGGGCGTTGAGCAGGTGCATGCAGAAGACGGCGTCGGTCATGGAGAGCGGTCCCGACAGCATGCCCTCGGAGAAGGGGTACTGCGGCTGGCCGGGCTCCTCGGTGGTAAAGGCCAGGGTGTTCTCTTCCCATTCCGACAGGGCGCGCTGCTGCGAGACCAGGTCGCCGGTCAGCAGGCCGCCGGGCACGACCACCCACACCGCCAGGGACTGGAGCGGGTGGTCGTTCATGGAGGCCACAAACGCGTCCAGCAGCGGGTCGGTGAAGGGCAGGGGGTTGGAAGGGCGACCGCCAGGATCAGGCATGGGAGGGCTCGCAGTTGAGGCGGGTGAGCGGTGGACGGCGCGACTACTGGAAGAAGTATAGCGCTGAACGCGCGCGCTCAGGGCGCGGGTGGTTCCAGCGCGGTGAGCGGGTGCCAGTCGCCGGGGGTGTCGGTGTGGCTGCCGGCGACTCGCTCGGTTTCCCAGTCCACCCGGATATAGCGATACTGGCTGACGTCGTATTGGCGACGGCCGAAGTTGAAGTGGGTGAGGGGGACGGCAGCCGGGTTCTCCGCGGCCCATTGTTCTTTGTCGTAGACGGTTGATTTGGCGAACAAAACCTGGCTCCTGGGGGATGCTTTACAGCTCTAGCTTGGCCTGTACGCCGCCGGCTTCCTCGGTCCGCTGCGACGGCCCGCCAAGGCGCAGGCAGACGTCGCAGCGCGCCCACAGGCGGCGGGCGATGGGGTGGAAGATTTCGTTGAAGATCTCATCGCCGATGCGCTGCGAGCCGGCGAGCTCCACCAGGGGCAGGGCAAACCACTCGCCCAGCACGGGCAGGTGCCCGGCACGAAACACGCGCAGGGCCATGTCGC
>CAYUYN010000508.1:0-2859 GCA_964449185.1 uncultured Anaerolineales bacterium
CAGCACGCTGTTGCGCCGGCTGGAAGGCCCGCCCGCCGGGCGCGACGGCGGCGGACCGATGCTGACCAAGCGCGAGGTGCAGGTGCTGCGGCTGATCGCGCGCGGCCTGAGCAACAAAGAGATTGCGCAGCAGCTGATTGTCAGCGAGCACACCGTGCATCGGCACGTGGCCAACATCTTCACGAAACTGAACCTGCCCTCGCGCGCGGCGGCGGCGACGTATGCCGCGCAGCATTATTTGCTGTAGGGCTTACCGCCGCCAGGCGTCGAGGCTCCAGAAGGCAGCGCTTTCCCAAAGTCCGTTACGGGCTGCCACTTGGGGCGTAAGGCGGCTGAAGCAGGCTGCGCCCGTTTCAGCCGCCTTATATTTTTTCGGGGTTGTCGGCGGCCGCTCGCGGCCGCCGACAACCCCGAGCCCCGCTGCCCAGGGACACAACGCGTGGAAAAGCCCACCTCCAGGCAAGGCTTAATTAGCATGACAAACACCTCTCCCTTCTCCGGCGTGCTCTCCATCACCCCCACCCCTTTTACCGACGACGGCGAGCTTGACGCCGCCGGCCTGCCGCGCATGGTGGAGTTTTTCATCAGAGGCGGCGTGACCGGCCTGACCCTGCTGGGCGTGATGGGCGAAGCCCCGGCGCTGACGCCCGACGAGCGCCGCCAGGTGATCGAGGGCGTCGTGGCCGCCGCCGCCGGGCGCGTGCCGGTGATTGTGGGGTGCAGCCACGCCGTCACACGGCAGGCGGTGGCGCTGGCCCGGCAGGCCGAAAAATTGGGCGCGGCGGCGGTCATGCTCATGCCGCCGCCGGCCGCCGGCTTCGACCGCGACCAAGCCGTGCGCGATCACTTCCGCGCCGTGGGCGACGCGGTGGCGGTGCCGTTGATCGTCCAGGACTATCCACCCGGCAGCGGCACGGTGCTCACCCCGGCCATGCTGGTCGCGCTGGCCCAAGCCATCGAGCGCTTTCAATACTTAAAGCTGGAAGACGCCCCCAGCGCGCTCAAGATCGCGCAGGTGCGGGCCCTGCTGGGCGACCGGCTGCCGATCTTTGGCGGCCTCGGCGGTCTCTACTATCTCGACGAGCTGGCGCAGGGCGCCGTCGGCACGATGACCGGCTTTGCCTATCCCGACGTGCTCGACGCGATTTACCGGGCGCACACCGCCGGCGAGGTGGAACGCGCCGCCGAACTTTTCTATCGCTATCTGCCGCTGATTGTCTTCGAATATCAGCCGCACATTGGGCTGGCGATCCGCAAAGAAAGCCTGAGGCAGCGCGGCGCGCTGCGCTCGGCTTTTGCGCGCATGCCCCCGGCGCGGTTGGACGCCGCGACGGCGCAGGCGCTGTCGGCGGTGCTGAGGCGGGTGGGGGTGGAAGGAGAAAACGTTTGAGGATCGGCGTGTTGTCGTCTATTATCAGTCGTCTCTCCAACCACCCACGACCGAGGAGTCTCGCAATGCCTATCAAAATCGCCATGATCGGCGCCGGCTCGATCGGCTTTACCCGCCGGCTGATGACCGACATATTGGGCGTGCCCGAGTTCGCCGACACGACCTTTGCCTTCACCGATATCTCCGAGCGCAACCTGGAAATGGTGACCCAGCTTTGCCGGCGCGATGTGGAAGCCAATCGCGTGCCGGCGGTCATCGAGTCCACCCTGGACCGCCGCGCGGCCATCGCCGACAGCGACTACGTGATCTGCATGATCCGCCAGGGCGGCCTGGAGGCCTTCCAGCACGACATCGACATCCCGCTCAAGTACGGCGTGGACCAGTGCGTCGGCGACACCCTATGCGCCGGCGGCCTCATGTACGCGCAGCGCACCATCCCGGCGCTGCTCGACTTCTGCCGCGATATCCGCGAGGTGGCCAAGCCGGGCGCCCTGTTCATCAACTACGCCAACCCCATGGCCATGAACACCTGGGCCTGCAACAAGTACGGCGGCGTCCAGACCATCGGCCTGTGCCACGGGGTGCAGGGCGCGCACTGGCAGATTACGCGCGCCATCGAGGAGTGGGCGCAGCGCGAGGGGCGGCTGGCGCCGGGGACCAAGCTGGACCGCCGCGAGGTGGACGTCATCTTTGCCGGCATCAACCACCAGACCTGGTGCATCCAGGCCGAGTGGCGGGGCCTGAATGTGATCCCGGGCCTGTACGAGCTGATGTCGGCGGTGGATCATTTCCGGCAGACCGAGAAGGTGCGGTTGGACGTGCTCAAGCGCTTTGGCTACTACAGCACCGAGTCCAACGGCCACCTGAGCGAGTATCTGCCCTGGTACCGCAAGCGGACCCACGAGATCCCGCGGTGGATCGACACGCTCGACTGGATCCACGGCGAGACCGGCGGCTACCTGCGCGTGATCACCGAGGCCCGCAACTGGTTCGAGGCCGACTTCCCCAACTGGATGAGCGAGACCCCGCCCACCTTTGGGCCGGCCAACCGCAGCGAGGAGCACGGCTCGTACATCATCGAAGGGCTCGAGACCGGGCGGCTCTACCGCGGCCACTTCAACATCGTCAACCAGGGCCATATCACCAATTTGCCCAACGGCTGCATCATCGAGATCCCCGGCTATGTGGACCGCACCGGCATCAACATGCCCATCATCGGCCCGCTGCCGATGGCCTGCGCCGCGACCTGCGCCGCCAGCATCCGCGTGCAGGAGATGGCCATGGAAGCGGCCGTGCATGGGGATGTCACCCTGCTCAAGCAGGCCATGCTGCACGACCCGCTGGTGGGCGCGGTGTGCAGCCCCGAAGAAGTGTGGCAGATGACCGACGAAATGCTCGCAGCCCTGGCGCCGTGGCTGCCGCAGTCTGGCGCCGAGCCGGCCGCCGCCGCCCAGCGCCTGGCCGAGGCC
>CAYUYN010000509.1:0-2852 GCA_964449185.1 uncultured Anaerolineales bacterium
ACGCTTGCGTCCGACTTCGGCGCGGCCCGCTTTTGGCCGCGATCCCGGGTCGTGGGATCAGCCGCTGAGCCATTCCCGCTTGGCCGGGATCCGGCGGCGATCCCCACTCCACAACGTTCCGGGTGACACGTAGTGCCGCCGCCGGCCGAAATCAGGACGCCAGCGTCGGACCCCGCCAAACGCACGGCCAGAACTCGCCCCCAAGCCGAAATGCACCCCTCTCCCACCCACGTTCCCCATTCTCCCCGCCACTCTGTTATACTTACCCCAGCGGGAGATGCGTATAGCTCTCCCGCTCACCATGTATGGACACTCAACACATCCGCAATTTCTGCATCATCGCGCACATCGACCACGGCAAGTCCACCCTGGCCGATCGTTTGCTGCATCTCACCGGCACCGTGCCCGACCGCGACACCACCGAGCAGATTCTCGACTCGATGGACCTGGAGCGCGAGAAGGGCGTGACCATCAAGGCCTCGGCCGTCCGCATGAACTACACTGCCTCGGACGGCCAGACGTACGTGATGAACCTGATCGACACGCCCGGCCACGTGGACTTCGGCTACGAGGTCTCGCGCGCGCTGAACGCCTGCGAGGGGGCGGTGTTGGTGGTGGACGCCACCCAGGGCATCGAGGCCCAGACCCTGGCCAACCTCTACCTGGCGCTCAACGCCGGGCTGGAAATCATCCCAGTCATCAACAAGATCGACCTGCCCTCGGCCCGCACCGACGAGGTGGTGGAAGAGGTCACCGCGCTGCTGGGCGGCTCGTCCGACGCTGTGCTGACCATCTCGGCCAAGGAGGGCACGGGGGTGGGCGGCCTGCTGGAGGCCATCGTCAAGCGCGTGCCCGCGCCCACCGGCGACGCCGACGCCCCCCTGCGCGCCCTGCTGTTCGACTCGCACTATGACCCCTATAAGGGGGTCATCGCCTACGTACGCGTCATGTCCGGCCACATCCGCCTGAGCGACCGCTTCCTGCTCATGGCGACCGACATCCAGGGCGAGCCGCTGGAGATCGGCGTTTTCAAGCCCGGCCTCACGCCCACGGGCGTGCTCACCGCCGGCGAGGTCGGCTACGTGGCCACCGGGCTCAAGTCGGTGCAGCAGTGCCGCGTGGGCGATACGCTCACCCTGGCCGCCCAACCCGCCGCTGAGCCCCTGCCGGGCTACCAGAAGGTCAAGCCCATGGTCTACGCCGGGCTGTATCCGGTGGACGGCGAAGACTACGCCAACCTTAAGGAAGCGCTCGAAAAGCTCCAGCTCAACGACGCCTCGTTGGTCTTCGAGCCCGAGACCTCCACCGCGCTCAACTTCGGCTTTCGCTGCGGCTTTCTCGGGCTGTTCCACATGGACATCGTGCAGGAGCGCCTCGAGCGCGAGTATGACCTGGACATCATCGCCACCGCGCCCTCGGTGGAATACGAGGTGGTGCTCACCAATGGCGACACCCGCCTGGTAGACTCGCCGGCCGACCTGCCCGACGAGTCCACCATTGAAGCGGTGCGCGAGCCGTGGATGCGCATCCAAATCTTCACGCCCGAAACCTACTATGGCACCATCATGGACCTGGTCACGCGCCGGCGCGGCACCTACGTGGAGCAGGACTACCCGGCCCCTGGCCGGGTGCTGCTGACCTACGACATCCCGCTGGCCGAGATCATCATCGACTTCTACGATCATCTCAAGTCGCGCACGCGTGGCTATGCCTCGCTCGACTATCAGTTCCACAGCTACCGCGCGGAAGAGCTGATCAAGATGCAGATCTTGATCAACGAAGAGCCCGTGGACGCGCTGGCCATGATCGTCCACAAAGAAGAGGCCTATGCCAAGGGCCAGGCCCTGGTCTCCAAGCTCAAAGAGCTGATCCCCAGCCAGCAGTTTGCCATCCCCATCCAGGCCGCCGGCGGCGGGCGCATCATCTCGCGCGCCACCGTGCGCGCGCTGAAGAAGGACGTGCTGGCCAAGTGCTACGGCGGCGACATCTCACGCAAGAAGAAGCTGCTCGAAAAGCAGAAGAAGGGCAAGCGCCGCATGAAGATGGTCGGCGCGGTGGAGATCCCGCAGGACGCGTTTATGGCCGTGCTGCGGCTGGGCGACGAGTAGCGCGGTTGGCCCGGCGCGCTTATGGCACCCCTCGCCTGGGTCAGCAAACCGCGCTTGTGGCTGGGCCTGATCGTGGCCGGTCACCTGGCCCTGGGCCTGGCCTACAACTATGTGACCCCCGTTTTTGAAGGCCCGGACGAGCCCAACCACTTTCTCTACATCCGCTATCTCCAAGAGCACCGCGCCCTGCCCGTGCAGGGCGTGGAGCGCGATGCCGTGCGCGCCCATCACCCACCCGGCTACTTCTGGCTGGGGGCCGTGTTCTCCGCGTGGGACGCCGAGAACGCCTCGGGCGAGTTCAGCAGTCTTGGCCTGGTGCTCAACCCCCGCTACTGGTTCCGCTTCGACGACCCCGAGCCCGACCACAAATCGGTCTTCCTGCACCACACGCCCGACGAGCGCTGGCCCTACCGCGGCCTGCCGCTGACGGTCCACATTGCGCGGCTGCTCTCGCTGGCCTTCTCCACCCTGGCCGTAGTGATGACGTACCGGGCCGCGCGCTATCTATGGCCCGCCGATCACCGGCCGCCGCTCCTGGCCGCCGGTTTGCTGGCCTTCAACCCCATGGCAGCCTTTATGGCCGGCGTGGTGCAGAACGATACGGCCGCGCTGGCCGCGGGCGCCGCGGTGGTGCTGGCGCTCAGCCGCTGTCTGCGGCGCGGCTTTGGCCGGCGCGATTGGGTGCTGGTAGGCGTGGCGCTGGGCGTGGGCATCCTGCTCAAGGCCGGCCTGCTGGCGCTGGGC
>CAYUYN010000510.1:0-2839 GCA_964449185.1 uncultured Anaerolineales bacterium
TTACATACAAGCACTACAGGCTGCCCTTCCGCTTCACCCACCCCTCCACCACCTCCCACAACACCTCTTCCACCCGCACCATCTCCACCACCTGGCCGGGCTGGAGGCCGATGAAGTCGTATTCGGGCTGGTGGGTGATGTCGTTGAGGGTGTAGTAGGTGCTGGCGAGGCGGTAGGCGCGGGCGTCGTCGAGGGGTAAACCGTCGATGACGCATTCGGTGAGGCGGTTGGCGCTTAGGTCGTAGGCCAGGTGGACATTGCTGGAGGCGGCCGGCACGCCCAGCGGCGGCACGCCGCGCTGCGGGCTGAACGATGCGGTGCGGTACTTGGAGGCCAGCATGCGCTCCACCATCCGGCGGATCTGCGCCCCCGTGACCAGCGCGGCGGTGACGTGGGTCGACCCCGGCAGCGCGCGGTAAAGGTCGCGGCGGGTGATGGGCCCGGCGCTCAGGCCCTGGTGGGCAAAGCCGTTAAAGAAGATGGCAAGGTCGGCCGCGCACGTGCCGCGCAGCGCATCGGCCACGCGGGTGCCAAACGGCGAGCGCCGGTCAATCGAATGCGGCCAGTCCACGGCCGCCGTGCCCAGCCGTGTCAGCAGCAGGCGCTCGGCCTCTTCGCGGACCAGCTCCAACGTGCCCGCGATGGTCGGGTCCGGCGGCACGCCAGCGCCGCAGGGGATCAGCCGGCCGGCGTGCGCCGTCACCCGCCCCGTCTCGTCGTCCACGTCCAGGTCCAGCCGGCCCAGGTAACGGCCGTAGTCGCCGGCCTGCACGATCACGGTCTGCCCGACCACCAGCGGCTGCTCCAGCACCGTATGCGTGTGCCCGCCCACGATCGCGCCAATCTCGGGGAAGTCGGCGGGCACCAGCTCGTCGGTGTAATCGGCGGGCGTGTCCCAGGCCTGCCGCTCGTCGGGCGAGCGCGCCACGCCCAGGTGCGAGAGCAGCAGGATGCAGCGCGCCCCCCTGGCCCGCAGCGAATCGATCTCGCGCCGCAGCGCGGGGCGCGGGTCTACCGAGCAGAAGCCATAGCGCTCATAGCCGGCGCCCTGATCCTGCGTGACGCCCACAATGCCCAGCGGGAAGCCCCCGCAGTCCAGCAGCAGCGCGGCCTGCTGCCCCGGCACCGCCAGCCGGTCGCGCTCGGCGCAGTCCACCAGGTTCGCGGCCAACACCGGGAACCCCACGGCCGCCACCAGCCGCGCCAGCGCCCCCCGCCCCCACTGTAGCGCCTCGCCATTGCCGATGACGGTGGCCTCGACCCCCATGGCCTCCAGCAGCGTGTAGTTGGCGCGTCCCTTGGTGATGTCGGAGTCCCAGCAGGCGCGGTCAGACGAGTCGCCCGCGTCCAGCAGCAGCACCTGGCGGCCGGCCCGGCGCGCCTCGGCGCGCTCGCGTTGGATCAAGGTAAACAGGCGCGGGAGCTGGTCGAGGCGGCCGTGCAGGTCGTTGAAGTGGAGGATCGTCAGGCGCATGCGGGTAAACAAATAGGGGCCATGGGCGGCGCTGCGCCGCACACTGGCCCCTTGTGGGCACTAAAACCCTGCAATCCAGCAGGCCGCGCCCGCTCAGCCCAGGCGCAGATACAGCAGTAGCAGGTGCCCGTCGGGCGTGTCGGTGTAGCGAGCGGCCATCACCTCGGCCGCCTGGGTCAGGCCGTCCTCGTCGCGGTATTCCAAATGCACCGGCCGGCCCTCGTCCCAGGCCTTCCAGCAGCGCTCCACCATCGAGGGACCGTTGAAAGTGCGCAGGCGCGTCAGCGCCAGTTTGGGCAGGGTGGGGCCTTCCGCCAGCGCGGGCAGCCAGCTTTCCATCGTGTGTTCAAAAACCGGCGTGGGACCTTCGATGACCGTGATCTTTTCCGCTTCCGCGTCCATTTTGGCTCCCGGCGTAGGGGCAATGATAAGTGCTCGGCGCTAATAATACCATGAGAACGGCGGGTGTGGAGGGGAAGGGGGAGGTTGGCGCAGACGCTACGCCGTCTGCGCCAGCATTGACCTCACCGCATAGCACCGCTCGCACCCGGCCCGTGTGCACAGCAGCGCCGCCGGGTCGCGCCGCAGCAGGTCCACGGCCACCCGCACCAGCCCCGCCAGCGGGAGGCGCTCGACCCGCGCCGTGCCAATCTGCGCCACGCGCGAGAGGCCGCGCAGGTGCGGCACAATGGCGTTGAACCCGTCCGGGCAGCCGGGGCAGCCCGGACACTCCACCGCGCCCTTGGGCGTCAGCGCCCAGCGAATAAACTGCTTGCGGCCGGCGCGCGCCTCGGCGTAGTGCAGGCCCAGGTTGGCCGTGTGGTCCGCCCCCAGCAGCAGCACATCCACATCGGTTTCAGCTTCGGCCAGGTGCGCGATCGGCCCCAGTGGGTCCGATATGGACTGCGCCAGCAGGGTCTTCTCGGCCTCCGGCCCCACCGCCGTAAACGAATACAGCGGGTGCCGCGAGCGCAAGGCCCCGCCGACGTGGCGCAGCGCCTCGGCCACCGCGCCCAGGCTGGGGTGCGCCGGCAGGTCGGACCGAAAGATCTCGGCGCTGGCATTCTCGTCGTCGTGACCGCTGTAGCTGGCGCCATTGTTGGGCGGGCCGGCCAACGGCCACACCCGACACTGGAGCGTAAACGCCGGCGACACCACCAGCCGGCACAGCGACGTCACCGCCCCAGCCACGGTTTCGGCCCCGCCCCGCACTGGCCCAAAGGCCGGCAGCGACGCCGCCAGGATCACGCGGCTCGCGGGCGTCAGCCCCAGCTCGCGCAGCCCTTTTTGGAGGTCTCGAAAGGTGACAGCCTGCATCGTGGCCGATGATACTTCAGTCGTTCGTTTAGCACAAAAGACGACCGC
>CAYUYN010000511.1:0-2838 GCA_964449185.1 uncultured Anaerolineales bacterium
GGGGGGTGACTGTCAGATTAGGGCACCGCTTCACGGACTACGGTCTGTCGCGCGCAGCGGATCGTCAAGCGTTATGTGGCGGCTCGCGCAAATGTGCCCGCCACCGTACCCGGCCATTGCCAACAATCCCCCAGCACCGTTATACTTTGCCCATGCCGGCGTGCCCGCGGGAGGTCATGACCCATGTATACGCCCAACCCTTCCTCGCCCTATCGCGTCCAGTTTGACTTCCGCGTGGACTTTACCAACGGCGGGCACGTGCAGGGCGAAGACTTCCTGCTCGACCTGGAAGGCAGCGGCGTGGACGACGAGACACTGAAGGAAATGATCGTCGACTCCATGCACCTGGCGCGCGCCGGGGCGGTGACGTTGTATAATGAGCAGAGCGTGCGGCGCGGCGAACAGGCGGACGGCGTGGCCGAATAGGCATGCGATGGTAATTTTTGAAAGGTACTGGAGCCTGGAATGACTGAACTGCCTCCTTCTGTTCCGCCGCCGGCGCGCTCGCGCCGGCCTCTGCCGTGGGTGCTGGGCGGCTGCGCGCTGCTGCTGTTGTGCGGCCTAATCGCGGTTGCCGCCGGGGCTGGCGCCTGGTTTGTGAACCGCGGCCGCGCCACCGCCGCGGAGCCGGCGGTCGAATACATCCTCGACGCCTCCCCGCGCATGGGACTGGCCGGCGAGGGCGGCACCCGCCTGAGCGTGGCGCAGGGCGTGCTGGCTGAGATCGTCCGGCCCGCTGACCCCTCCCTGACGGCCGGGCTGCGTGTGTTTGGCAGCGGCGCCCAGCCGGACGCCTGCCAAGACACGGACCTGGTCGTGCCCCTGGCCCCGGCCAACCAGTCCGAGATCTCCAGCCGCCTGCTCAACGTGCAGGCCGGCGCCGAGGCCGACGCCGCCATGGGCGAGGCCATGATTGCCGCCATTCGCGACCTGGGCGCCACCGCGGGGCCGCACACCCTGGTCGTCATCACCGGCGGCAAGGACTCGTGCAACGAGGAAGCCGGCCGGCTGATTGCCGACGAGGTCGAGCGCGCCGGCATCCAGCTCCAGACCTTTGTGGTCGGCTACCAGGTGCCCGACGAAGACGCCGAGGCCATCCGGGGCCTGGTGGAGGACGCCGGCGACACGACCTACCTTAACGCGCTCGATGCCGATGAGCTGCGCCTGATCCTCGCAGCCATTCAGAAATACGTCGACGACCCCACCACCACCTTCCCCACGGCCGCGCTGGGCACCCCCACCGCCGTGGCCATCGGGCCGGCCGGCACCGTCGCGCCAGACGGCACCGTCGCACCGGGTACCACGCCGCAGCCCACCAATCCGGATGGCACGGACGCCACCCCGGTTGCTCCCGGCCCGACGCCGGGCGCCGGCGGCTACGCCGCCCAGACCGCCTGCGACCACCCCTACTTCCCGCTGCGCCAGGGCGCCACCTGGACCTATGCCTTTGAGGGCGGCACCTACACCTGGTCGGTCGTCGAGGTGACCGGCGACCTGGCGAATGCCACCGCCGTCATGACCATGCAGTTAGACGTGGTGGTCATCAACTACAACTGGACCTGTTCCGCGGAAGGCCTGGTGTCGTATGATTTCGGCAATATTAACCTCGGCGGTGACGAGGGCGCCGTCAACTTCGAGGTCACCAACGAGTCAGGCGCGTGGCTGCTGCCGGCCGATCAACTGGTGCCTGGGGCGACCTGGAACAACGCCTATACCATGCAGAGCACCGTCGACGCTGGCGGGCAGAGCATGGAGATTACGACCAACGTCGACCAGACTTACACGGTGGCCGGCAGCGAGAGCGTCACCATTGACACCGGCGCCTTCGATGCCCTGCGCATCGACCAAACGGGCACTTTCAACTCAGTGATGGCAGGCATACCGCCCGTGTCGCTGGACAGCACCGGCACGATGTGGATGGTTTACGGCATCGGCATGATCCGCCAGGAAAGCACTTCCCAGGGCGCCGCCAGCACCACGACCCTGGTGAGCTACAGCATTCCGTAGTGGGCGTGCCGCTGAACGCCCGCCGGCGCTTATTCCGCCATCACCAGCACCTCATCAAACTCCACCACCAGCTCTCCGTCGTCGCGCAGACCCGCCATCAGGGCGATGTCGCCGTGCGTCGGCGCGGGGTCGGTGACCTCAGGCAGGGTAATGCCGTCGACTTCAAAGAATAAACGGTCGTCCTGGCAACCAGCCGTAAGGTGATGCGTGATGCCTGGCCCGGTCTCCAGGCCTGGCACTGCCGTCCAATCCACCAGGCGGTCAGTTTTTTCATCGCGCTTCTGCCAGATGGAATACTCGCCCTCGCCGCTGATGGCAAAGGCGGTGAAACGCTCTGTGTCCTTACCCGTCTCCCCAAGTGGCTCCGCCACATCGGCCTGGAAGCGGCACAGCACAGCCAGCTCGTTGCGGTCGGGCCCCGAGATTTGGGTCACGTCCACGTCGACCACCACATCCGCCGCATCCACGCGTTGCGAGGGCGAGCGCCACTCGGCGCCTTTCACCAGCACGGTGATGCGCAGTGCGCCGTCAGCGTATTCGACCTTGCCTTCGGGATAATCCTGGCGCGTGACCAAAAAGCCGCTGTCCGGGTTCTCAAAGTCATCGGCCAGCAGCCGGCCCTGCGGGGTGGCGGTGAGGATGGGCAAAGGTGTTCTCGGCGGCTCGGTGGCCGTGGGCCGGGCGGTGGGCTGCGGCGCGAAGATCGACATGAGCGCCGCGCCCCCGCCCAGGGTCAGCACCGCCAATAGGCACAGGCCGATCATGGCCACGACCCCCAGCACCAGCGGGCTGGGGCCTCGGCGCGCGGCGGGCGCGGCAGCGCCCGCCCCT
>CAYUYN010000512.1:0-2832 GCA_964449185.1 uncultured Anaerolineales bacterium
GGCGGCAGCCGGCAGCGCTTGTCACTTTGCACTAATTGAACGAGCCGAGGCAAAGTGCCTCGGCTCGTTTGGCGTTTTCATTCAGCGCTTAGAAGGAGAATTAGATTCATCCTTCAGCCTTCAGCCCTCACACCTGCCTACACCGCAGGTGCAGGTCCTTCCCACTAGCACTGGCTAAACCCGCACGAGTAGCACTTGCGGCAGCCCTCTTCGTTGACCAGCGCGGCCTCGCCGCACTCGGGGCACAGGTCGCCGATCTTGAGCGACATCTGGCCGGGGACGGGGCCGGCGGGGGCCGCGTGCGCGCTGTCCACGGCGCTGGCGGGTTCGTCGGCCATGTACTCGGCCAGGGCGCGCGCCACGCCATCGGGCAGGGAGGCGACGCGGTTGGGGCCGAAGCCGATGGAGCGGCCGCTGCCGATGCCGGTGAGCTGGCGCACCACTTCCACCAGGCGCTCGCGCGGGGCCACGGGCGAGGCCAGGCGCAGCACGTACGAGACCAGCCGGCCGATGGCCTCGGAGATGGCGGCGGTTTCGCTGCCGGCCTTGGCCGTGGTGATGAAGACCTCGAAGGGCTGGCGGCCGCCGTTCTCGTTGATGGTGACGAAGGCCTTGCCCAGCGGGGTGCTCACCTGGATGGTGGCGCCCGTGAGGCGCGTGGGCCGCGGCTTCTTGGACTCGTGGAACATGGGCAGGGGGGCCGGGGCCGCGGCCACGACGACAGGCGCGGCCACGGGGGCTTCGGCCTTTTCCTTGGCCTTGGCGGTGGCGTGCGTCTCGAGCACCACCTTCTCGCGGCTGCCGGTGACGTACACGGTCAGGCCCTTGCAGCCCAGCTCCCAGGCCAGCAGGTAGGCCTGGGCCACGTCTTCGAGGGTGGCCTCGGGCGGGAAGTTGGCAGTTTTGCTCAGGCTGTTGTCGACGAAACGTTGAATCGCGGCCTGCATGCGCACGTGCTCTTCGGCGGTAATGTCCTGCGAGACCACAAAGGCGTGCCGCACGGCCTCGGGCATCTCGGGGATGTCCTGGCACGAGCCCTGGGCCAGCACCTGCTCGACGATCCTGGCGCGGGTGGCCTCGCCGGCGCCGGCGGCGATGAGCGCCCGCTCGAACATGGGGCTGGTGTAGGTGAGCTTCAGGTCGCGGCCGCGGTCGTTGACGTGGCGGATGTAGGCCAGGGCAAACACCGGCTCGCAGCCGTAGGACTCGCAGCCGGCCACGGTGGCAATCGTGCCGGTGGGGGCCACGGTGGTCTGGCAGGCGTTGCGCAGCCCATACTCGAGGATGCCGTCGACCACCTGGGTCCAATCGACCGCCGGGCGGCCATAGTCGTGGGTGTAGGGGGCCAGGGACGTGGGCGCCTGCCACTGCAGGTTGGCGGGATCGTAAATGCTGCCCTTGATGGCCAGGAAAGGGCCGCGCTCGCGGGCCATGTCGACGCTGGTGAGCAGGCAGTGAAAGCGCACGAACTCCATCACCTGCGCGGAGAACTCCTGGGCCTCTTCCGAGCCGTAGCGGATGCCGGCGTGGTACATCAGGTCGCCCAGGCCCATGATGCCCAGGCCAATACGGCGCGCGGCGTAGCCCGCTTGCTTGAGCTGGGGGACGGCCGGCACGTACTCATTGGCCGTCACCACGTCATCCAGGAAGCGCGTGGAGAGCACGGTGCTCGCGCGCAGCTTCTCCCAATCCACGCTGCCGTCGGGCCCCAGGTGCTGCGCCAGGTTGATCGAGCCGAGGCAGCAGTTCTCGAAGGGGCCAAGCCATTGTTCTCCGCAAGGATTTGTTGCTTCTAATTCATACAACTGCGGCACCGGGTTCTCGCGGTTGGCGGCGTCGAGGAACAGCACGCCCGGCTCGCCGTTGTGGCGGGCCTGCTGGACGATCTTGTCGAACAGGTCGCGCGCCCGCAGGGTCTTGTAGATGCGGATGGGCACGCCGGCGCGCTCGGCCTGGTCGAGCGTGCCGTGAAAGTCTTTGTACTCGGGCGCGGAGACATCGGGGAAGCGCAGCTCCCACGGGCCGTCGTTCTTGACGGCTTCCATAAAGGCGTCGGTGATGCCGACCGAGATGTTAAAGTTGGTGATGGCGTGCTCGTCGGTCTTGCAGTTGATGAACTCTTCGACATCGGGATGGTCGCAGCGCAGCACGGCCATGTTGGCGCCCCTACGCGTGCCCCCCTGGGCAATCTCCCCAAAGGCCTTGTCGTAGACGCGCAGGAAGCCCACCGGGCCGGTGGCCTCGCCGGCCGAAGTCTTGACCAGGGACGCCTTGGGCCGCAGACGCGAAAAGCCAAAGCCGTTGCCGCCGCCCGTCTGCTGGATGAGGGCGGCGTCGCGCAGGGTCTGGAAGATGCCCGAGCCGGAGCGGCCCATGTCATCTTCGATCTTAAGGACGAAGCAGGCGGCCAACTGGCCGAGGGGCGTGCCCGCGCCGGTGAAGGTGGGCGAATTGGGGAAGAAGCGCAGGCTGGTGAGCAGGTCGTAGAACTCGTTCTCCACGTCCTGCTCGCTGCCGCCCCACTCGCGCTCGGCCAGGGCGACATTGTGCGCCACCCGCCAGAACATCTGGGGGATGGTCTCGGCCGGCTTGCCGTCCGGGCCGCGGCGCAGATAGCGCTTCTCGAGCACCACACGCGCGTTATCGGTCAACGCCACCTCCCGCGGCTGCGGCGCCGCGCTCCCGTTACCGTTGTGGCCGGTGCGCGTTTCGACGGGGGACTTGTTGACTTCCAGCATGATCGTTCTCCTATCCGGGTAATGGGTCGGCCAGTGACACCACTACAAGCGAGTCAAACGGGCGGACTCTGAGGCGGGCTCAGACCCGCCGCGG
>CAYUYN010000513.1:0-1321 GCA_964449185.1 uncultured Anaerolineales bacterium
GAAAGGATGGCGATTGTCTTCTCGGTCAGCACACGTTCGGCGTACTCACGCGCGAACTGGGCTAGCGAGTATTCGCCCGCCAGCTCACGCGTGTCGGCTTCGTCGCGCGGCACGTCGAAGCCAAGCCAAGCGTATCCGCCGCCCACCCGCCCGTCGAGCAGGTTTGGCCGCTTCGCCCCCTTGCGCAGGCGCGGCAGATTCCGCACGGTGCGCCGGAAGGACTCGGCTAGGGCAGCCTGTGTGGCGAGCGCCAGCTCAACGTCCTGCTCTCGGGCTAGAACGCGGATCGTGGCCAAGGCTTCGGCCACAACCGCGGATTCGATCAGCTTCGCCTTGATTGCCGGCGCGTCCGACACACCGGCCTTGCGCAGCCGGACGCCGAGCACGCGAACCCACTCGGGCAGCGCGGCTCGGTAGGACTGGTAGCGCTGCTCGGCCAGCTCAGCATCCACTTCGAACAGCGCTTCGTGTTCGACCCGCAAGCCGAGAGCGGCCAACCATTGGCCGATCCGCACCGGTTTCGGGAGTGGCTTGACACCAACATTGATGACGCGGCATTCGGCACCGGGGATCACCTCGGCAATCTCCTTTGGCCAGTTCTCCTGACCGGTGACGATCCCAGGGCCGACCACCAGGCCGGGATAGGGCGAGCGCGTCACCTGGCCCCGCCGTCCGACTTGCAGGTGGTGCAGGTACTCCATAACGCCGAGCAGGATAGTAGTCTTGCCCGAACCCATTTCGGCGTTCACCAGGCCCGCGCCCGTGGCCAGGCACAGCCGGCCCATGGCGATGGCCAGGTGGCGCTGAAAGTCGGTCAGGCCGGTTTCGCTGCGGCCCGGAAGCTTGCGTTCGCGTGAGAGTGGGTCGAACACCGCCCACTCCCAGCCTTCTGGCTTCAGGTCGTAGCGGGGGACGTTGCGAACCTGCACGACCTCGGCCAGCTCTCGCACATGTTGTTCCAGCAGGTGGCCGATCTCGGCCGGGTCGCGGTGCTCGATAAGCGTGCCGTCCGCGCCAAGCGTCATCATCACCGCCTCGAACTTCTCCTTCACCTCGATCCGAAGCAGCCGGCGTTTCTTGTCATCTTCAGGCACGTCGTCGTCCAACAGGTCCAGCGCGTTACCCTGCACGGCGTAGCGTCGCTTGTGTATGTGGCCCTTCAGCGCCAGCGGCTGCCGGTCGGTGGGCGAGCGCACCAGGTTAGTGCCCAACAGACCGCTGAGCATCTGCGGCCCGATGTGGCCCTTTTTTGGCGTCATCGCCGGCGTGATCGTCTTGGGCGAGGTCGGTGGCACCAGGTCACGCCACTCACGGCTGGCCA
>CAYUYN010000513.1:1421-2818 GCA_964449185.1 uncultured Anaerolineales bacterium
CAGCCACGTCGGCAGGAGCTCCAGGGTCTGTTCGGGCGTGGGATAGTAGCCAAGCTTGGATTGCCCTTCGAGTCGCATGTGGTGCCTCCATGTAGTTTTGCGTGTGGGTGAATGTTTGCATGTGTCAGGTGAGGCTGATCCGGCCTGAGCGAATGCCCTGGCTGAGGATCTCGTCCCAGGGCGCCGGCAGAATCAGCCACCCTTCCGGCGCCTCGCCGCCGCGTGTAATGGGCTCAGCCAGGCCCCGTGTGTTGGCCTCAGCGAGCAGGTACTCGCCCCAACCGACCAGGATCGGGAGTGGCGTGTTGCGCTCGAGCATGGCGGCTAAAGCTGTGGCCGGGCACAGTTGTTGCGTCTGGCCGTCATGGCCCTGCCAGGTCCAGCCCAGCACCACGAACGGCCGCGTCAGCTTCTCCACTTGGCACGCCAGCGGCGCCACCAGTCGAAGATGCTTGGGCCGGGCGCGCCCGGCGATGCGGGGGGCATCGGCTGTGAGGCGGTGATAGCGGCGGTTAAGGCCGCGCACCAGGTAAGTCTCTCCGGTGTTCTCATCGGCTAGGCGCAGCCACTCTCGGGCACCATTGACCAGGCTGGCCCAGATTGCGCCCAGCACTTTTGGGTGTTGGGGCGCGAGGTCCAGGTAGATAACCGTGCGTTCGCCGTCGAGGTCAGCCAGACCGTAGGCGTACACCACGGCGCTCACCGAGTTATTGGCAATGCGGATGGTTTTCATGTGTTTCTCCATGTGGGTGGCGCAGTCCGCGCGATAAACAAAGCCGGGCGCGCCTACTCGATGGCAGGCACGCCCGGCTGAGCCTTGACGTATCAACGTCAAGACGTGGATTTGGTTAGTTGTCGCAGAGGTGTTGGGGGGTGGTCAGCCCAAACTCGTCGCCTGACTGATGGGCCGCAGGTGGGAAGGCTGTGTGGTTAGCGGATCAGGCGGCAGGGTTCGGGGCGGTGGCGGGCAAGTCCAGCGTGACGGTGAGAGAACCGTCCCGGCCTTTGACCCACCGGCCGATGCGCCCGCGCAGGGGCTTCACGGACTCAGGCAGACCGTACTCTGTCTCGTCCCGAGCCACAAAGCCGCTTGCGACCAGGTAGTCGCGGAGCTGCGTTTGCAGCGCCGCCATCCCGTCGGCAATTTGCCGGTCCTGCGCGCCCGCCGGCCCGTCGCCGTTCCAGTACATGATCTGGTGCGCCTCGCACAGCCAGGCCACCTCGCGGGCGGCTGTAAGCGCCTGCACATGCAGGAACAGAGTGCGGAAGGCCTCGTTCTGGTGGTGCGTCTGGATCAGCCGCACAATGGTGCCGGGAGCCACTTCCGTCAGGAAGGCCGCCAGCGTGCCGGTGCGAATGATGGGGCGACGCAGATTCGGGTCATTGTTGGTGCTCAT
>CAYUYN010000514.1:0-2814 GCA_964449185.1 uncultured Anaerolineales bacterium
GCAGACCGCTTTCATGCTCGAATCCGAGAATGAGAAGGCCCTGAGGCAGCCCCCCACTTTCATTGAAAATCACTCTCCCCTGGGGTACAATGCCTCCCGGTCGTCGGCGGGGTGCCGTTTTGCGGCACGGAATGGAGATGCAGGGTGAAGAGAATCCTTAATCAGGCGCTGGTCTATAGCCTGGCCAGTGTCATTGTGCTGGTGGACCAGTACGCCAAGCACCTGGTGCGCAATAACCTGGCCATCAACGAAACCTGGAACCCCTGGCCGGCGCTGGCGCCGTATGCCCGTTTCCTGCACATTCAGAACACGGGCGCGGCTTTTGGCCTGTTCAAGGAAGCCGGGATATTTTTCACGGTGGTCGCCGTCATCGTTTCGCTGGTCATCGTGGTCTACGCCCAGCGGCTGCCGGCCGGCAACTGGTGGATGCGCGTGGCGTTGGGAATGCAATTGGGTGGGGCGGTCGGCAACTTGATCGACCGGCTGGTCTTTGGCCCGGTGACCGACTTCATCAGCGTGGGCAACTTCGCCATCTTCAACATTGCCGATGCCAGCATCAGCCTGGGCGTGGCGCTGCTGGCGATCTTGATGCTCTTCGAAGCACGCTCGGGCAAGACGGCCACCGAAGCGGCCGGCTCGCTGCCGCCGGTCGATGTCGGCGAGGCTTCCTGACGTGCCGGAACGACTCGTGTCGTTCAGCAGCGAGGCCGTGGGCGAGCGCCTTGACAAAGTAATTGCCGCCGAGCTGGGCGAACTCTCGCGCACCCAGGTGCAGCGGCTCATCGACGACGGCTTCGTGCTGGTGGACGGCCGCGCCGCCCAAAAGGCCAACCAGCGGCTGGATGGCCCCGTCACGATTGAGGTGCGCATCCCACCGCCCGGGCCGTCTACCCACCAGCCCGAAAACATCCCCCTCGACATCGTCTTCGAGAACGACGACCTGCTGGTCATTAACAAACCGGCCGGCATGGTGGTGCACCCCGCCGCCGGGCACGCGGGCGGCACCCTGGTGAATGCGGTGCTGGGCCACGCTCCCGAGCTGGAAGGCGTGGGCGACGAACAGCGCCCCGGCATCGTCCACCGGCTCGATAAGGACACCTCCGGCCTGATCGTGGTGGCCAAGAACGACGTGACCCACCGCGAGCTGCAGCGCCAGTTCAAGGACCGCGAGGTGGAAAAGACCTACCTGGCCCTGCTGGACGGCCACCCGCCCACGGCCACCGGCCGCATCGAGGCCGCCATCGGCCGCGACGTGCGCAACCGCAAGCGCATGTCCATCGTGCCCGACGCGCGCGGGCGCGTGGCCGTCACCGAGTACAAGGTCAAGACCACCTATGCCGAGCACAGCCTGGTGGAGGGCTATCCCCACACCGGCCGCACCCACCAGCTGCGGCTGCACTTTGCCTACCTGCGGTGCCCGATCGTCGGCGACACCGTCTACGGCCGGCGCACCTCCAGCCTGCCGCTCAAACGCCATTTCCTGCACGCGGCCCGGCTCACGTTTACCCTGCCGGGCAGCGGGCAGCCCCTGACCCTGGAGGCGCCGCTCCCGCCCGAGCTGGAGCGCGTGCTGAAGCGGCTCGACGAGGCCCAATGAGCAACACCAACGGTTTGATTGATCTGCGCAGCGACACGGTCTCGCACCCCACGCCGGCCATGCGCGCCGCCATGGCCCAGGCCGAAGTGGGTGACGACGTCTTTGGTGACGACCCCACCGTCAACCGGCTGCAAGAGGTGGCGGCGGACATGACCGGGCACGCCGACGCCTTGTTTGTGGCCTCGGGCAGCATGGGCAACCTGGTGGCGCTGCTGACGCATTGCCAGCGCGGCCAGGAGGTCATCGTCGGCAGCCAGTCGCACATCTTTTTGAACGAGGCGGCCGGCATGGCGGCGCTGGGCGGCCTCCAGGCGGTCACGGTGCCCAACCAACCCGACGGCACCCTGGCGCTGGCGGACATTGAAGGCGCCATCCGCAGCGAGGACGTGCACCATGCGCGCACGCGCCTGGTGTGCGTGGAAAATACCCAGAACATCCGCGGGGGCGTGCCCTTATCGCCGGCCTACATGCGCCAGGTGGCCGACTTGGCCCACGGGCGCGGCCTGCGGCTGCACGTGGACGGCGCGCGGCTGTTCAACGCCGCCGTGGCGCAGGGGGTCAGCGCCGCGGCCCTGGCCGGCATGGCCGACTCGGTGATGTTCTGCCTGTCCAAGGCCCTGTGCGCGCCGGTAGGCTCGTTGCTGTGCGGCACGCGCGAGTTCATCGCCGAGGCCCGGCGCTACCGCAAGCAGGTGGGTGGGGGGATGCGGCAGGTGGGCATCCTGGCGGCGGCCGGCCTGATTGCCCTGGAGCACATGGTGGAGCGCCTGGAGGACGACCACACGCACGCCCGCCAGTTGGCCGATGGCCTGGGCAGCGTGCCCGGCGTGGAGCTGGACGCGCGTCCACCGGCCACGAACATGGTCTACTTCAACCTGGCCGCCGCCGCGCCCCTCAAGCCCCTGGAGCTCATGCACCGCCTCCGCCAGCGCGGCATCGTCCTCGACAGCGAAGGCGGCCAGCGCTTCCGGCTGGTGACCCACTACTGGGTGTCCAGCGACGACGTCCAGAAGGTCACGCGGGCGTTTCGCGAGGAACTGGCCTAAAAGTGCCCGACTATTGACGCGTTCTTGCGCGTATGGTATATTCCTGCGCGCGCGAGTTACTGGACCCGTGGTGTAGTGGCCAAACATGCGGCCCTGTCAAGGCCGAGATCGCGGGTTCGAATCCCGTCGGGTCCGCCTGTCGAAATAGGCTTAGAGGCAAAGCAATTACCT
>CAYUYN010000515.1:0-2802 GCA_964449185.1 uncultured Anaerolineales bacterium
CTGGCCTGTTCATCGCCCACGCTTACCAGTTCAGTCCCACGCACAGCACCTTCATCGCCGAATGCTCGCCCGCCACATGGCTGCGCGCCGGGCTGGGCGACATGGCCGAGGCAGACCTGCGCCTACCTGGCCGAGGTGTTTGCCGGCGACCTGCACGGCCATCCCTTGCTCGCCAATAGCTTTGTGCGCTGGCACAACTTCGCGCTCATCAAGAACAAGCACTGGCATCATCAAAACGTGGTGCTGGTCGGTGACGCGCTGCACACCGCGCACTTCTCAATTGGGTCAGGGACCAAGCTGGCCTTGGAAGATGCCATTGCGCTGGCCGGCGCATTTGGCGAACACGGCGAAGTAGCCAGCGCCCTGGCCGCTTTTGAGCGGGCGCGCAAGCCGGTGGTGGAGCGGTTTCAGGCGGCGGCCTTGCAGAGCCTGGCGTGGCTCGAGAACGTGGAAGAGCATCTGCGCCTGGACCCCGTGCCCTTCACTTACCGGTTGATGACGCGCAGCCGGCGGGTGGGCTTCAGCCGCATCCGCCTGGCAGACCCTGACTTTGCCGAGCAGTACCTGGCCTGGCAGCGGGCGCAGCCCCAGGTGGGGCCGATCCCCAGCGACTTTCTCGATTTGTTTCAGAAGCGCTCGTTTGGCCACCTGGCCACGCTGATGCCCGACGGCACCCCGCACGTCACCTCGGTGTGGGTGGATTTTGAAGGCAAGCACGTGCTCATCAACTCGGCGCGCGGGCGGTTGAAGGACCGCAACATGCAGCAGCGGCCGCACGTCGCGCTGCAGATCCCCGATCCCGACAACCCCGACCGCTACCTGGCCATTCGCGGCCCGGTGGTAGAGATTACCGAGGCCGGCGCCGATGAGCACCTGGACAGCCTGGCACCGCGCTACCTGGGCAAGGCTTTTACCCGCCCGGGATGCGCTACCCGGGCGAGGTGCGCTGCCTCTATCGCATTGAGCCCCAACACGTGACGACCTGGCACCCGTTTGGATAAGCTGTAGCCAGGCTGCGGCCATCGCCTCAAGGCGTGGTCTCGGGCACACTTTCATAGTCCGGCAGGACCGCCTCCATGCGCCGCACCGAGGGCACGCCAAAGACCAACAACGTCGCAGCCAACATCAGCAGGCCCGTCACCACCAGCACCAGGCCAATGCCGGCTGCCGGGCCGCTGCCCACCAAGGCGGCCACCCAGTGCCAGCCCGGCCCCCCCACCCTTGGCTGGATCACGCGGTCCACCAACGGCCCGATCAACAAGAACGAAACGGTTGAGCCCAGCAGCGCCAACTGCGACTCTAAGGCGAAGACGCGCCCTTGTAAATCCGGCGGGGTCTTGACCTGCAGGATGGATGTGAACAGGGCGCCGTTTGCCGGTAAGGGCAGCACGACCAAAAACAGCGCGAGGCTGACCAGCGGGAATGAGCGGGCCGTGCCCAGCATTAGAAACATCAGCCCATTCAGCAGCGCCCCAAAGAGAAAAAGCCGGAGGCGCGGGCGGTAGCCCCCCAGCACCGTCATCAGCGCCGCGCCGGCCAGCGCGCCCGCGCTGGCGATGCCTAGACCCAGCCCGGCCCGTGCCTCGCTGCCGGTCAGCGAAATCAGATAAGGGATGCTCAGATCGAGCGGGCCGTTGAGCAGGAAGTTGTAAAGCGTCATGTAGAGCAGGAAGATCAGCAGCGGCCGGCGCCGGCGCAAGTAGCGCAGGCCGCCGCGCAGTTCGGCCAGCAGGTTGCCGCGGCCCGCCTGGCCCTCCTCGCTGACGGGCGGGCGCGGAATGGTCAACACCGACACAACGCTGCCCGCCACCAAGAACGTGGCCAAGTCGACGGCGATGACGCCCGTCACCCCCACCACGCCGTAGATGAGGCCGGTGACCACCGGCGCCAGCACGCCAGCCAGGGGGAAGGCCATCTGCATAATGGCGTTGGCGCGCTCGCGGTGCTGCTCGGGGATGAGCAGGGTCACCGTGGCGCGCTCGGCCGGTCCCTGGAAGACGGCAAAGATGCCCTGCAAGAGGGACACGGCGTACAGGTGCCAGAGCTGGAAGGCGCCCGACACGAAGCTAGCGAGCAGCAGCAGGCTGCCCAAAGCCTGGCCCACATCGGCCAGGATCATCACCGACTTGCGGCTCCAGCGATCCACCAGCACTCCCGCCAGGCCGGCGCCCAACATGCCGGGCAGCTCGGTGAAGAAAGCGGTCAGCAGCAGCGGCGTGGTTTGCCCGGTAGTGGTGTAGACCCAAATGCCCAGGGCCACGGTCGTCATGCGGCTGCCAATCAACGACAGGGTCTGGGTCACCAGCAGCGCGTAAAAGGTGACGACGCGCCGGCGGTTGGGCGGGATGGACGTGGTGGTCATGGGCGAGGTGGCGCGAGCGGCCAGATAAGGCCCGACGACCGCCGCGCGCGACAGACTTTCACCACTGAGACACTAAGGCACGAAGGGCCACGAGGCAAGATCCGCTGCGCGCGACAGACACGCGGAGAATAGTGTGGTCGTGTGGGGGGTGTGGGTGACAGACCGTGGTCCTTGGGGAAGATGGGGTACCGTTGGGTAGCAGATGGTGCAGATGGGTAGCAGATAAGTAGCAATTGTGCACCAGATAAAAAATGCCGAAATGGGCTTTATTTCTCGGTGAAAACGATAATTTGGGACGTGTCGAGTAGCACTTGCTGGAAAAAAATCTGAAAAAATTCCAAGCGATGGCGGAAGGGGCCTGGGAGGTGGTAGGCGGGTGGACAGGACGGAAGTGGACCTGCGGCCAGTGTAGTGGATAATTGTTCCATCGCGAAGCAGCG
>CAYUYN010000516.1:0-2770 GCA_964449185.1 uncultured Anaerolineales bacterium
GGACCAGGCCTTTCGCGCCGCGCGGCCAGGCCGGCCAGCTCATCGGCCAGGCGCCGCGCGGCTTGCGGCGTGGCCGCCGCCTCGGCCGCGGCCCGCATGGCGGCCAGACCCTCCGGGTCATCCAACAGACGGCGCACGGCAGGCGCCAACTCAGCCCCCAAGGCCTCGTCGTCCAGCCGCAGGGCGGCGCCGCGGCGCACCAGGTAGTCGGCGTTCACCTGCTGATAGCGCCAGGCATACGGGTATGGCACCAGGAGGGCGGGCAGCCCAAAGAGCGGATACTCGCCCAGGGCCGAAGCCCCCGCCCGCGAAACCACCAGGTCGGCGGCCGCCAGGGCCCAACCCATCTCGTGCAGATAGGGCCAGGGATGGTAATGTGCGCGCTGTTCGGCGGGCAAACCCGCCTGCGCCTGCTGCCCCTCCGCCCAATCCAACTGCCCCGTCAGATGCACCACCTGGTAATCCTTGAGCCAATCGGGCAGCGCCGCGAAGACGGCCCGGTTGAGGCTGCGTGCGCCGCGGCTGCCCCCGGTGACCAGGACGGTCGGTCGCCGCGGGTCCAGCCCCAATTGCTGCTGCGCCTGGCCGCGGGGCGCCACGGCCAGGTCGGGGCGGGTGGGGTAGCCGGTCACGACCACTTTCTTGGCTTGCCCCGCCTGCCGGAAGTACGCCCGCGAGTCTTCCGCCGTCACCGCGATGCGCCGGGCCAGCCGGCTGATAAAGCGCACCGCCAGGGCCGGCTCAAGATCCGGCAGGTAGACCAGCACGGGCACCCGGTTGAGCCAGGCGGCCAGCGCCACCGGCGCGGTGATAAAACCCCCCGTCACCAGCACCACGTCGGGCTGCCAGGCCCGCACCACCCCTAGCGCTTCCACCAACCCCAGCGCCAGTTGAAACGCATTGAGGGGCAGCCGTCGCCACCCCACTCCATGCAGCCCGCCGCCGCGGATGGCCTTGAAAGGCAGGCCGGCGCGGCTGACGAGGTCGGCTTCCAGGCCGCCGCGGCTGCCGAGCCAGAGAAGCTGTAATTGGTCATTGGTCATTGGTAATTGAGCGTTACCAATTACCAATGGCCAATTACTCTGTATCGTTTGAACGACCGACAGCGCGGGGTACACGCCCCCGCCGGTCCCGCCGGCCGAAACCAAAAGTCGCATTCTTCACCGCCCCGGAGCCGCTGCGCCCGCTGACGCGCGGATGGGCGGCCCTGGCCATGGCGCGCGCGGCATTGGCGCCCCTGGGCGTGCCGCGCGTTTTACGTTGGATCGTTTCGTTTTCGTCTCGGCGCGAGATACTCAGCAGGATGCCCACCCCGGTGAGCATGACCACCAGGCTCGAGCCGCCGTAACTGATGAAGGGCAGCGCGTTGCCGGCAAAAGGCATGGCGCCCACCATCACGGCGATGTTGATCAGGGCTTCCACCACCACCCAGCAGACCAGGCCGGAGGCCATAATGGCGCCGAGCTGGTCCTTGGACAGGGCGGCGATGCGGAAGCCGCGCCAGGCAAAGGCCAGGAAGAGCGCTATCACAAAGACGCAGCCCAGCAGCCCCAGCTCCTCGCCCACGATGGCGAAGATCGAGTCCGTGTGCGGCGTGGGCAGGAAGCCAAACTTCTGGCGGCTTTCACCCAGGCCGCGCCCAAAAAACCCGCCATTGACGAAGGCGATGGCGGCCTGCTGTACGTGCCAGGAGGCCTGGGTCAGGTCCTGCACCCCGGCCAGGTAATCGGCCAGGCGCTGGCGGCCGGTCTCGCTCACCTGGAGCACCAGGTAGGCGGTCCCCGTCACGGCCGCGCCCACCAGGCCCATCTGCACGATGTCGGCGCCGGCGATGAAGAACATCAGCGCCGCCACGATCACCACGGTGCCGGCCGCCGACAGGTCGGGCTGGAGCAGGATCAGGCCCGCCACCAGACCGACGATGATGCCGAAGGGCACCAGGCCGTAGCTCAACTCGTGGATGCGGTCGCTCTTGGAGTCGAGCCAGACCGCCAGGTACAGGATGGTCACGAGCTTGGCCATCTCCGACGGCTGCACCGAGCCATTGAAGAAGGAGCGCTGCGCGTTGAAGGTCATGGAGCCGATGATGAGCACGCCCACCAAGGCGATGAGGGTGACGGCCATCCCGACGACCGACAGCCGCCGCCACCAATGGTAGGGCATGCGGGCCGCCGCCAGCATGGCCACCAAGCCCACCCCCAGCCAACGCACCTGCTTCAGGAAGATCACCGACGGGTCTTTGAACTCGCGGTAGGACCAGTCGAAGGTGGTCGAGTAGACCATCATCAGGCCGAAGGCCACCAGCGCGCCCACCACCACCAGCAGCATGGTGTCGATGGGCAGCCCAAACATCTTCTTGCGCGCGGGTTGTTGGGTTGTCGGGAGTTCTACGGTTGCCATTATGGACCTCAAGCCTTTAGTGCAAGGAAATAGGGGAAATGGGGGGACTGAAGGAAATAGGTGGGTACCCTACTGCAATTTGCATGCCGGTACTTGGTGCGTGTTCCGTCCGATAGCGTACCGCTCGCCTGTGAACCGCCTATTTCCCTTATTTCCTTCAATTTCCCATATTTCCCTTGCTTCCTCATGTACCAAGCGCCGCTACCAACTCCCGATACCTCTCGCCCCTGGCCGCGAAGTCCACAAACTCGTCGTAGCTGGTGCCGCCGGGCGAGAGCAGGACCGTGTCGCCGGGCGCGGCGTGGGCGGCGGCGGCTGGCACCGCCTGGGCCAGGTCCTCGGCGCGGGTTACGCGCTCGGCGGGCACCTG
>CAYUYN010000517.1:0-2768 GCA_964449185.1 uncultured Anaerolineales bacterium
CTCGCGGAGGAAAAATGGCGGGGCGCCGGCGAGCTGCCACTGTTGGCCAGGCTCGTTTGATTTTGCCTCTTGCTACTGCAACAATTCTTTACTACGCTTAATCAAACCCGTGGCCCGCTCCACGCTTCTGTTTGGCCGCCCCTTACCAACCGAGACACGCCAGCGCCGTCCCGCACTCTCGGCAAGTTTCTTCGTTGCCGCTGCTGCGGCCCCAACCGGATTATGTAATGGCGGCGCGCATTGAAATCGAGTTTGTAAAGTGCCGCTACAGCCGCTACTGCCGCTACTGCCTACCACGGGTTCGGCCCAGGCCAGCCCGTCCGGCCCGCCCAGCCCGTACCTTCGCCGCCAGCCCTGCCTCGTATTCCACGGCGGCCTGCGCCTCCCGCCCAACCCAGCCAGACCGACCCAGCCGGCTCGGTGCCGTCCTTGGGGACGGTGTCGGCCTCGAGGGCCACATGCGACGTGCGCGCGCCGGTGGCTTCGTCGCGCTGGGTGCTGAGCAGACTCAACAGCGCGACGGCCAGGCCAAAGCGTTCGGCCACGGCGGCGCGCAGGCCGGGCGCGAGCACGCGGCCGTCGTCATCCGGTGGGAAGCGAAACTCGGGCAGGCGCCAGCCGGTGCCCTCCGGCTCCACCAGCAACCGCGCGGGGCCGTCGTGGCCCCCGTGGGTGATGACGGCCACGACGCGCCGCTCAGCCTTTTCTTCCAAATTGCTTCTCCACGGCGTCCACGCTGAGGTGGATCATGGTGGGGCGGCCGTGCGGGCAGGTGCGCGGCGAGACGCAGCGCTCCAACTGGCGCACGAGCTCCATTTGTTCGGCGGGGGTGAGCACCTGGCCGGCCTTGACCGCGGCGCGCTTGCACACGCGCGCGATCAGGCGCGCTTCGACCTCGGCGGCCAACAGGGTCTCATCCTCTTCAAAGTCTTCGATCACCACGCGCACGGCCCGGGCCGGGTCCACGCGCCCAAGCACGGTGGGCAGCGAGCGAACGAGAAACGTGTTGCCGCCGAAAAGCTCCACGCTAAAGCCGATGCGGCTGAGGGTATCGAGCTGGCCTTCGAGCAGGGCCGCGGCGTCAGGCGAGACCTCGACGGCCACGGGCTCCAGCAGCGCCTGCGAGACGACCTGGGCCGCGGCGCGTTGGAGGCTATAGGCTTCGTAGAGCACGCGCTCGTGCGCGGCGTGCTGGTCGATGAGGTACAGCCCATCCGGGCCCTCGGCCACCACGTAGGCGGCCCCCACCTGCCCGATCACGCGCAGCAGGGGCACGTCGGTGGCGGGCAGCTCGGCCTGCCGCGGAACGCCGGGCAGCGGCTCCCGCGACGCGGGCAGATCGAACGCCATGCCAGCCGGCGGGGTGACGGGCGGCGGCGCGGCAAAGAGGCCCCATTCGGGTGACCCATCGGCGGCGGGAGAAGGGACGTGGCGGTCGCCGGTGAGCGACCACTGGCGGGGCGCGAGGGCGGGCACCGGCGCCTGCTCGATGAGCGTCTTGCGCACCGCGCGCTCGACGGCCGAGAAGGCGGCGTCGGGATAGCGGAAGCGCACCTCGGCCTTGGTGGGGTGGACATTGACATCCACGTCCTCGGGCGGCAGGGTGAGCAAGACCACGGCGATGGGAAAGCGGCCCACCATGAGCATAGTGTGATAGGCGCGCAGGGCGGCGGTGGCCAGGCGAATGTCCTGCACCCAGCGGCCGTTGACGAAGAGGCTGATATCCTTGCGGTTGGAGCGGTTAACCGCGGGCGGGCTGATAAAGCCGCGCACCTGGATGACATCGCGGTGGCGCGGCTCGTTGAGGAAGAGGGCGTCATCGTCGTCGGGCACGGGGCGCGAGGCGGGCGGCGGGTCGTAGACGCTGCCCAGCTGCAAAAGCTGGCGGGCGATGTCTACGCCGTAAACCGCGGCCAGGACCTCGCGCACGTCGCCGCTGCCGCTGCTCTGAAAGCTGGTGCGGTTGTCGAGGATGAGCTTGAAGCGCACGCCGGGATAGGCCAGGGCATAGCGCGAGACCAGCGCGGCGATGTGGCTGCGCTCGGCCGTTTCAGACTTGAGGAACTTGAGCCGGGCCGGGACGTTGAAGAAGAGATTCTCAACCGAGATGACCGTGCCCTGGGGGGCGCCAATGGGGGCGCGCTGGGCCACGCTGGCACCCTCCAGCCGCAGTTGGCTGCCCAGGGGCTCGTCGGCGGCGCGGGTGACGAGCGACACGCGGCTGACCGAGGCCACCGAGGCCAGGGCCTCGCCGCGGAAGCCCAGCGTCTGGACGTGCGCGAGATCGTCGGCGGTCTTGAGCTTGGAGGTGGCGTGCCGGGCAAAGGCCAGCTCGACCTCGTCGCTGGGGATGCCGGCGCCGTCATCGGAGACGCGCATGAGCGCCCGCCCCCCGCCCTCAATGGTGACAGTGATGTTTTTGGCCCCCGCGTCGATGGCGTTTTCGACCAGTTCCTTGACCACCGAAGCGGGCCGTTCGACGACCTCGCCGGCGGCAATCTGCGACGCCACGGCGTCGGGGAGGATGCGGATGGGCATAGGGGGATTATACTCGGAGGGAGTGCTGGTGGAAGAGTGTGGGAGTGTGGGGGTGTGGGGGTGTGGGGGGTTACCTATATCCTCCCTTGGAATTTTCATAAATGCCTATTGACGGTTCCGATGGTTGTTTCTATACTGACTATCAGTCATTTACTGACCACCAGTCACCATGGTCCGCACCGCCACATCCACCCGCCGCCAGAAGGAAAAAGAGGACCGCAAGGAACAAA
>CAYUYN010000518.1:0-2766 GCA_964449185.1 uncultured Anaerolineales bacterium
GACAAGGAACTCCCATGGCCTTTCGCAATAATGTCACCCGCCTGCTCGACGCCAAGGGGCTCGACTATGAGGTGTTTGAGATGCCGCCCGAGAAGCACTCGGCGGAAGAGACGGCCGTGCTGCTGAACGTGCCCGAGCACTACGTCTATAAGACCCTGGTCGTGCTGCGCGAGGCCAAGGGCAAAAAGCCGCTGCTGGTGATGATCCCGGCCGGACTCGAGCTGAACCTGAAGACCCTGGCCGGCGCCATGGGCGAAAAGAAGCTCCACATGGCCGCCCAGCGGGAGGCCGAGAGCCTGACCGGCCTGCAGGTCGGCGGCATTTCGGCGCTGGCCCTGCTCGACCGCGGCTTTGAGGTGTGCCTCGACATAGCGGCGTTGGGGCTGCCCTACATCCACATCAGCGCCGGCCAACGCGGCGCCAATCTGCGGCTGCAGGTGGCTGATCTGGTGAAGCTGACGAATGCACGTTTGGTGGTGTGTCAGCGATACGACTCAGCCTGCAGCGTAAACAGCCTGGCGTAGGTGCCGTTCTGGTCCAGCAGGTCGGCGTGCGAGCCTTCCTCGCTGATTTGGCCGTTCTCGACGACGAAGATGCGGTCAGCCATACGCACGGTTGAGAAGCGGTGACTGATGAGCACCGCGATCTTGTCGGCGGTGAGGGCGCGGAACTGCTCGAAGACGCGCAGCTCGTTTTCGGCATCGAGCGCCGCCGTCGGCTCGTCAAGCACGATCACCTCGCAGTCGCGCATGAAGGCGCGCGCCAGCGCCACCTTTTGCCACTCCCCACCAGAGAGATCGCGCCCCTGATTAAACCAGCGGCCCAGGGTTGTGCCATAACCATCCGGCAACTGGCGGATCAGGTCATCGGCCCCGCTCTTCTGCGCCGCGCCCTCGATACGCGGCTGATCCTCCAACGCCTCGATCTGACCAAAACCAATATTCTCCGAGGCGGACAAGTGATAGCGCACGAAGTCCTGGAAGATTACGCCGATGGTCTGGCGCAGCTCCTTGGGGTCGAACTCGCGTAGATCGATCCCATCCAGCAGCACCTGGCCGCGCGTGGGGTCATATAGGCGCGTGAGCAGCTTGATGAGGGTGGTTTTGCCGGCGCCGTTTTGGCCCACGAGCGCGATCTTCTCGCCCGGCCGGATGGTCAGGTTGATGCCCTTCAGCACCCATTCAGCGTGGCCTTCGTACTTGAACCACACGTCGCGGAACTCGATGCCCTGCCGGATCTGGCTCGGCACGGGCACGGGCTGGGCCGCCACCACCATCTGCGGCCTAAGCTCGAGGAAGGCGAACAGGTTGCTCATGAACAAGCCGTTCTCGTACAGCTCGCTCAGGCCATAGAAAACCGCCTCAAACATGTTCTGGCTGCCGCGGAAGATGCCCAGGTACAGGGTCATGTCGCCCAGCGTGATCCGCGAAGCCATGGCGCGCCAGACGATCCAGGCATAGGCCACGTAATAGGACATGGTGGCCAACAGCCCCCAAGCGAGGGCGGCCAGGCTGCGCCTGCGGGCGATGGCCTGATCCTCGCGCAGGAATTTCCAGAACAGGTCGGTGTAGCGGCCGAGCAGTGGTTCGCCCAGGCCGAAGAGCTTCACTTCCTTGACCGCGTCGTAGTCGGTCAGCAGGTGCTCGAGGTAGTTCAGCCGGCGCGCCTCGGGCGCCCGCCATGACAGCACGCGGAAGTTCAGCTCGGCATACTTGCTCTGGGCGATAAAAGCCGGGAGCGTCGCGACGAACATGATCAGCGCCAGCAGCGGGCTAAAGCGGAACAGCAGCGCTCCGAAGGACAGCAAGGTGATGATGTTCTGCGCCATGAAGAAGCCGCCGTTGACGATCTGCAGGCTGCGCCAGTCGGCCTCGCGGCGGGCGTTCTGCAGCTTGTCGTAGAACTCGGCGTTCTCAAAATGGGTTAAGTCGAGCTCGAGCGCCTTGCGGATGATGCGCGAGTTTAGGCTGAGGTTGATGCGCGCGTGCAAGATGTGCTCGGCCAGGCTGCGGGCCTGGCTGTTGGCGGCCTGGAGCACGATGAGGATGAACTCACCCAGCAGCAGAGGCGCGACGGTCTGCAAACCAGCGACCGGTCCGGCGCCGGTGTTGATGGCGTTGACCACGCCGTCGACGATGAGCTTGCCCAGCCAGGCCTGGCCGGCCGGCAGCAGCGCGCCCACCAGGGTGCAGGCGGCCATGGCGAGCGACGACGGCTTGTGCGCGTCCCACACCAGCAGAAAGGCGCGCCGGATGTTGTGGGCGGCGTCCGTGAGTTTGGCGCGCCGCTCGGCGATCCAGGTCTTTCGATTTTTCCAACGGTTCAGCATCGTTCAGTTGCCTCGATAGTTTCTCTAGCCATCTCTCAATGACCGACTGCCGTCTGCCGTGACACGGCGATTATCAGGCAGTATAGCCAAGCGGAGGGCAGGGGCGCAATTGTACGAATGGTCAGGCCTGCGCCAGCCGAATGGGGACCGGGCGGCCCGGTTACCACACAACGCGCACACCGGTATCGGTTACTTCCCAGACTTCCGAGGCAAAGGTCTCGAAGTAGTGCAGGAACGAGCGGGCATCGGTCTCGGAAAGCGGCGCGGCGGCGCGGATGGTGGCCAGGGCATCCAGCGCCGGGTCGAGCAGCTCTTGCTCCTGGGCCATGTAGCCCACCTGCACCTTGGCGCCCAGGCGGGCACGCCCGGCCAGCGGCGGCAGGCGACCCGCGATGGTGCGCAGGAGGCAGTCGGCAGAAAGCAGTCGGCAGTCGGCA
>CAYUYN010000519.1:0-2765 GCA_964449185.1 uncultured Anaerolineales bacterium
CCCGCCGCCCGAGGAGGCCAGCGCGCCGGCGGCCGCTGCCGTGGCCTCGGCTAGAGCAGCCTCGCCCTCAGCTTGCGGCTGGCCATGGCTATTGGCGCCGGCGGCCTCCTCGCTAACCACGGCCACCGCCATTACGGCGTCCACGGCGCCGCCTTCCGGCGGCACGGCCGGCTCGGCGTGGGGCACCAAGGCGCTGGGGGCATCTTCGTCCGAAAACGTAACGGTTGGCCGGTCGATGGGAACGGTGGTTTCGGTCATTGGTGGCTCTCCTGCATACATTCACACCGGGGACGCGCGCCGGCCCGTTACGGCCAGGCGCTAAGGCGAGTATAGGCCCAGGCCCAAGCGGGCGCAATCGGCCGGTTGTCCGGGTTAGAATCCAGGGCGGCGAGCCGAGCCGCGACCCGTTGCCCGTAACTTTACATGCCCAAAACCGCCACGCACTCAATCTCCACCTTGGCGCCGCGCGGAAGACCCGCCACCTGCACCGTGCTGCGCGCCGGCGGGTTCCCGATGAAGTATTCGGCGTAGATGGCGTTCATGGCGGCGAACTCACCCAGGTCCTGCATAAAGACCGTGGTCTTGACCACGTTGGCCAGGCGGCCGCCGGCGGCCGCGAGCACGGCCGTGAGGTTATCGAGCACCTGGCGCGTCTGCGCCTCGATGCCGCCTTCCACCAACTGGCCGGTCTCGGGATGCAGCGCCACCTGCCCGGCGGTGAAGAGGAAGCCGTTCACCTGCATGGCCTGGGAGTAGGGGCCGATGGCCTTAGGCGCCTGGTCGGTGTGGATGACTTTGGGGGTGGGAGCGGTCATGTTGAAGGTTCCTTGGATTGAAGTGGGTTCGCTGATGGGCGTGATTGTATGCAGGGCGGGGCTGGAGGTCAACGGCGACGACCGCTCCGCGCGATAGACGATCCGCTACGCGCGATGGACGTTTGACCCGTAGTCACGACTTCAGTCGTTCCCGCTTTTGCTCAAGAGAGGGAGCGTCTGAGGTCGCCACGACGAAAGGCGGCAGATTTTAGGCCGCAATGCCGGCCCGCAGCACCGCCTCTACGCGTTCGCGCCCGGCGGCGTCCTGCACGATAGCGGTGGCATAGGCCAGGGGCAGCAGGGCCGGGCCCACCTGCCGGCGCAGCCAGCGGAGGTAGTCGGGCATTACAGCGCGCGCAGAAAGACGTCCAGCGGCTGGAAGTCTTCGAGCGGCAGGATGAGGTCGTAGGCGCCCTCGGGGAAGTGGCGGTGGAGGGCGCGGCGGGCCACGACGACGAGGAAGTAATCGGTGAAGTGCGCCTGGCGAAACCCCAGCAAGCGGCGCAGGCCGCCGCCGGGCTGGGCCGAGTCGATGGGCTCGATGAGCACGATGCGCTGGCCCTGGCGCGAGTCGCTCAGGACGATGCTGGGCACATACAGGGCATGGCGCCGCGGGGCAATGGTCACCTTGAAGCCGTGGGTCTCGGGCGTGCCGTGCAGGTGCGGCTCGGCCATGCTGACCAGGTGGTCACACAGGCTGGCTTCCATGTGGCTGCGGACGACATGACCGTTGGGTAAGCTCCAGCCTGGTTGGCGGTAGTGCGTCATGTCCACCTCTTCCCACTATTTTAGCGCCATTTTGGTGGATTTTCACGGCAAGCGCCACAAACGACGATCCACGCAGGACACGACGAAAAGAGACAGAGAAAATCAGAGGCGTTGCAGTGAGACGGGCTGGCCGTTGGCGTTGGCGCCGGGGCGGCGCTGGGGGCGGCGCTGTCGGCGCGGAATAGGAAGCAGGACAAGTGAGGCGGCGGATGCACCTAGGCTATTCGGTTCGCGTCGCGTAGACGACCAAGTATTGATTGTACGCGCCGTTGACGATGTCTCCAGCGCAGGTGACGAGCGTCAGATGGGAGAGGCCGTCAGGCGCCGGCTGCGGTCCGCGGCCGGAGACCGGCCCGGCGCCGTAGATCTGCGCGAGTACCGACGGGTCGGAGGCCTGCTGGGCGGAGTAGGTCTCGGTGCTGGTGACTGTGAACTGAATGTCGCGGCCGGTGCGCGTGTCGTGGACGACGATCAGGTCGCCTGGGCGTAGCTCATTGAGGCGAGCGAAGACGGCTGGTCGTGCGAGCGGATCGTTGACATGCCCGGCAAACGTCGCTGTGCTGAAGTCGCCCGGGATGCCACTGCCGCGATACCAGAATACCGTCTGCCACACCGGATCGTCGATCGGGCCCCTCGGCGCGTCCATCACATTCACCGACGTGATCCCGACTCCGATCACGGGGGCGCTGACCTGGAGTGACGGAATCCGGAGCTCGAGCGGCACGTCCACCGGCCCGGCGCGCAGGTCGAGGCCAGGCTCGGTGAGCGGCCCTGGGACCCAAGGCTGATCCGCCGGCTGAGCTGAGGGCTGAACTGAGGGCTGAGCTTGTGGCTGAACTGAGGGCTGAACCGGCGGTTGAGTTGAGGGCTGGACCCAGGCGGGCACAATTGGGGACGGCTGGGGGCCAGAGTGGCCCCCAGCCGTCGGAGAGCTTGCGCATCCCGCCAGCACCGCCGCCGCGATCAGGACGGCCGTGAGACGGCCGAGCGCGCCGCGGCGGTCGAAATCCCTCGCAATCAGCACCGTGACGCTGCCGCCTATCGCACGCGGCGGCGCTGCGCTCGAATGGTCAAGCCCAATGCCAGGGCGCTGAGGCCGCCGACGACCAGCACCAGGAACCAGGAGGAATCTCCGCGCTGTAGAGGCGCGCCGCCGGTGGGCGGCAAACCGACGACTGCCGG
>CAYUYN010000520.1:0-2761 GCA_964449185.1 uncultured Anaerolineales bacterium
GAGCAAGCGAAAGCGGTCATCGAGCCGCAGCGCAATTTGCTCGACGGCAAACAGCTTGACGCGTGCCGCCGCCAGCTCAAGCGCCAGCGGAATGCCGTCCAGCCGCTGGCAGATTTGAGCGACGGCACTGAGATTGTGCGCTGTCAGCATGAAGCTGGGCTGCGCCGCCTGGGCGCGGTCTACGAACAACTGCGCCGCTTCATAACGAGACAGGCTCTCGACCGATAAGGGTTGGTGTGGGTCGGGCAGGGAGAGCGACGGCACCCGATAGGCCGTTTCGCCGGCCACGCCCAACGCCTCGCGACTGCTGGGCAGAATCTTCAGCTTGGGACAAACCCGCAGCAGCGTGCTTGCCAGGTGAGCACAGGCGTCAATCAGATGTTCGCAGTTATCCAGAATAAGCAGGAGGCTTTTGGCACGCAGATAATCTGACAGGGTCTCCAGCAGCGGTCGGCCTGGTTGCTCGCGCACGCTCCAGGTCGAGGCCACCGTCTGCGGCACGAGCGCCGCGTCTGACAGGGGGGCTAATTCCACCAACCACACGCCATCGGGGAAAGCGTCCAATACGTCCGCCGCCATTTGCAGCGAGAGCCGCGTCTTGCCGGTGCCGCCGGGTCCGGTCAAGGTCAGCAGTCGCGTCGTCGCCAGCAGGCGTTTCACTTCGTCGAGCTCATGTTCCCGCCCGATGAAGCTGGTGAGTTGAACTGGCAGGTTGTGGGGGAGCGCCTTGAGCGAGGCCAGCGGGGGAAAGTCTTGACGCAGATCAGGCGCGACCAATTGCCACAGCTGTTCGGCCTGGAGCAACCCTTTAAGCCGATGCTCCCCCAGGTCACGCAAGGCAGCGCCCGCGGGGAGCTCACCCGCCACGAGCTTGGCGGTGGTGTCAGACAGCAGCGCCTGTTCGCCCTGGGCCACGGCCATGACGCGCTGGGCGCGCGTTAGCGTGAGATAACCCATGTAGACGTCCCCGCGCGCGTCCAGCGCCGCGGCCTGGGCGGCGCCGGTGTGCAGGCCCATGCGCACTTTGATGGGGGCTGGATCCCAGGCCGCGTGTTGCAGCGCGCGCTGGGCGTCCAGCGCGGCGCGGACGGCCGCGGCGGCGGTGTGGAACGCCGCGCAGAAGGCATCACCGGTGATCTGAAAGACAACGCCGTCGTGCGCTTCAATGGCCTGGCGCACGAGGGCATGGTGCCGGGCCAGCAGCGCCGGCAGCGCCTGGGGGTATTGCTGCGCCAGGGCTGCGCTGCCCTCGATGTCAGTGAAGAGAAACGTGACCGTGCCATTGGGAAAGTTAGAGCTCATCGCTGATCCTGAAGCAAAGGGGCAACGTCTGACAACTAGGAACGTGTCCGTCTATGCTGGGCACGGGCTGAGTATCGTGCGGGACTATACACCCGTTCTCCCGCCACACAAGCTAAACCGTGCTCTCGCTGTGTTTTCGTTTATGAGGCCGGTGGTGCTACAATGGGGGCATGCTGCGTTGGACATTGCCCGTACCATGGCTGGCGCTGACCCTGGCCTGGCTCGTTGCGGCCTGCGGGCGTACCCTCCCCTCCGCCGTGCCTGCTACGCCCCTGCCGGCGCCCCTCGCGTCGAACACCCCGCGGCCCACCCTTGCGGCCTCGCCCGCCGCCACGGCCCTGGCCGTCCTTACGGCCACCTCACTTCCGACCGTAATGCCAGCCTCACCTACCCCGTGGCCCACCGTCCAGACAGCCACGCCCATCTACCTGCCTGACCTCGAGGTCACCGCCACGGCCCAAGCCGTGGGCACCAATCCGCCAAGGCCGCCTCCCCCGACGCTGCCGCCGGCGACGGCCTCGTTGGTTGTTGCCACGGTGCCGTCCGCCACGAGCGCGCCGCCGCCGAGCGTCACCAGCTTCACCATCGCACCAGCCGAGATCCTGCCTGGCCAGCCGGTGACCCTCACCTGGCAGGCCAACGCCCAGCAGGTGACCGTCCAGCGGGTCGATACTTTCGGCCGGCTGGGCGAGTTCTTCAGCGTGGGGCCAAGCGGCTCGCTGCTGCTCAGCACCCCGCCCGAGCAGCGCGGCCAGGTGATGTTCGTGCTGTTCGCCAGCACGGGGAGCGTCCACGCGCAGGCGACGGTGCTGGCCCGCATCCTCTGCCCGGACACGTGGTTCTTCGCCAACCCGCCGCCAGAGTGCCCTGCCTCGCCGCCGCACGGCACGGTCATGCAGGCGCAGAACTTCGAGCGTGGGCAGATGCTGTGGACCCAGTACAACGACCGCCTCTACATACTCTATGCCGATGGCGGCCAGCCGCGTTGGGACGTCCTGGCGAACGCCTGGTTCGCGGGCCAGCCCGAGAGCGATCCCAGCCTCACGCCGCCGGCCGCCTACTACCAGCCGGTGCGCGGCTTTGGCGTCGCCTGGCGCACGGGCTACGTCTCGCCGGTGCAGGTCGTGCGCGACCGCCTGGGCTGGGCCACCAACGAAGAGTACGGCCTCCCCAACGCCTTTGTCCAGTGCGACTCTCTCCCCAAGTACAGCCGCTGCTACCTCACTGGTCCTGGCGCGGTGGTGTACGTGCTGCGGCCCGAGCGGTCGGGGTGGGAGGTGTGGGCCGCACCGTGAGAACCGTGTGTAGGTGTGTAGTGAACACTTACACACCTACGTACCGCCCGACTGGGCTTGAAGCCTCCCCTCAATCCCAGTACAATCGTCCCGCATGCGTCAATGGCATCTCACCCAAGCTGACCCGCTCTCCCTGCGCCTGGCGGCCGATGTGCGGCTGACCC
>CAYUYN010000521.1:0-2749 GCA_964449185.1 uncultured Anaerolineales bacterium
ACACGCCCTACTCCGACGGCGAGTTCTACCACGCCCAGATCGCGGAGGCGGCGCTCCAGGCCGGGCTGGACTGCGTGTGCGTCACCGACCACAACGTGTGGGTCAAGGGACCGGCCCGCTACTATGCCAAGGGCGACAAGCGCGTCCTGTTGCTCATCGGTGAGGAGGTCCACGACCAGACCCGCGTGGAGCAGAAGAACCACCTGCTGGTCTACGGCGCCGAGCAGGAGCTGGCCCGCTACGCCCTGCACCCGCAGGCGCTGCTGGATGCCGTCCGGTCGGCCGGGGGGCTGGCCTTTCTGGCCCATCCAGTCGACCCACCTGTGCCGCTGTTTCACGAGCCCGACCTGTCGTGGGTCAGTTGGGACATCCAGGGCTACACCGGCCTGGAGCTGTGGAACTATATGACCAGCTTCAAGGGCCTGCTCACCTCGCGCACCAACGCCATCCGCTACGCCTTCAACCCGGAGCTGGGCATGCAGGCGCCCTTCCCCGGCGCGCTGGACAAGTGGGATGAGCTCATCCGCGCGGGCCGGCGCGTGGTGGCCATCGGCAATGCCGATGCCCACGGCACCGAGTACCGCCTCGGCGCGCTCCGGCGCATCGTCTTCCCCTACGAGTTTCTTTTTCGCCAGGTCAACACCCATGTGCTCACCGAGACCGCCCTCAACGGCGACTACGACCACGACCGCGCCCTGCTGCTGGACGCGCTGGCGCGTGGGCACTGCTTTGTGGCCTACGACGGCGCCGGCTCGGCCCGTGGCTTTCGCTTTTCGGCCAGCGCCGAGCGCGGCAACCCCCTGATGGGCGACGAGGTGGTTAACCGCGGCGGCCTCACCCTCCAACTGGCGGCCCCCGCCATCGCCGACCTGCGCCTGCTGCGCGACGGCCAGGAAGTGGCCCATTGGAAAAATCAAAGCCACGCCGCTCACGTCGTGCTGGCCGGCACCGGCGGCGTTTTCCGCGCCGAGGCCTACCGCCTGTTCCAGGGGCGCCGCCGCGGCTGGATTTACAGCAACCCGATCTATGTGCGCGCACCCTGACCCCGGCGGAGGCCGACTGTCATGACCCGCCTATTTGCCGCAGTTTTACCCCGCCGCCTGGCGCCCCTCGCCAGCCTGGCGCTGGCCCTGGCCATGCTGGCTTGCACCCTGCCTCCGGTCGCGCCCACGGCCACCCCGCTGCCGCCCCCCACCGACACGCCCCTGCCCCCGGTGCCCACCGACACACCCGCCCCGGTCGGCAATGGCGGCATCACCGGCCAGCTCGGTTACCCGAGCGAGGTCATCCCGCCCCTGACCGTATACTTTCTCAACGTGAACACCGCCGACGTGCTCACCCTCAGCACCGGCGAAAACCAGGGCGACTACACCAAGAGCGTGCCGCCTGGCACCTATCACGTCTATGCCTGGCTGGCCGACTTTGGCCTGGGCGGGTCCTATTCGGCCGCGGTGCCCTGCGGCCTCACCGTCGACTGCACCGACCACACCCTGCTCGACGCGGTCGTCACCGCCGGCGCCACCACCTCCGGCGTCGACATCCTGGATTGGTACGGCCCGCCCGGCAGCGTGCCCCTGCCCGCCGGCGTCAGCGTCGGCACTGGCAGCCTCCAGGGCCTCCTGCACTACCCATCCGAGGGCATCCCCCCGCTGGTGGTTTACGCCCGCAACGTTGCCACCAACGAGACCTTTAGCATCAGCACCGCCGAGAACCAGCAGGACTTCACGCTCGCTGGCCTCCCGCAGGGCGTTTACCATGTCTTTGCCTGGGTTTCTGACGGCAACGGACTGGGCGGCGCCTACACCCAGGCCGTCCCCTGCGGCCTGACCGTCGACTGTACCGACCACTCCCTCATCCAGGTGCCCGTCGCCGCCGGCCAAACCAGCACCGGCGTCGACATAGCCGACTGGTACGAGCAGTCCGTCGTGCCGCTGCCGTAAGCGCTCGTCCGCTGCTTTTGAGAGACGACACGGCGGGTAATGCAGCGTCACCCCCGCTCCCACTTGCCCCCTGCCGGCTTCACCGGCGTCCCCACGGGGGTGCTCCCTGGCTCCCACCGGCCCCACGTTCCGCAGTGGGGTGCTTCCCCGCAGGTGCCTTTCCATTAGGGGACCCGGTGGCCCGGCGGCGGGTCTCAACCCCGCCCCGCGGCGGCTTTGAGATTGCCTCTTGCTGCTGCAACAATTCCTTCCTATGCTTAGCCTAAGGCGCGGGCCTGGCCTGCCGCTGTTTGCGGCCCGCAGCTCGTCGCGGCCCATACCCCGGGTCGCCTCCAAGCGCAAGTTCCGCTGGAGAGGCACCCCCCTGCCCTCGCAGCGTAGCGGAGAGGGTCCTTTCAGGGAAGGGGGACGGGGGGTTAGGTCCGACCAGGCGCCGCGCCCACCGCACCAAGCTTGCGCCTGTGGGGCTGGGGTGAGACACGCCAGCGCAGCCCCGCACTCTCGGCAAGTTTCTTCGTTGCCGCTGCTGCGGCCTAACCGGATTATGTATAGGCCGCGTGCATTGAAATCGAGTTTATAAAGTGCCGCTACTGCCGCTACTGCCACTACTGCCGCTACTGCCGCTACTGCCACTACAGGTTCAGCCCAGGCCAGCCCGTCCGGATGCCCAGCTCGTCCGGGCCGCCCTGCCCGCGCCTTAGTGGAACAAATGCAAAAATCCTAAAATGTTGCTTTCTGCCCTCACTACCATCACTAGTTATGGTCAACTCCGCCGCCTGCCCTACCTTCTACCGCCTGCCGCCTCGCCC
>CAYUYN010000522.1:0-2746 GCA_964449185.1 uncultured Anaerolineales bacterium
ACAGCGCCTCCACGGCGGCGGCCTGCTGCTGGGCCTGCGCCAGCACGGCGGCAACGCGCGGGTCATGCAGCGCGGGGGCGCTGCTGTCTTGGCGGGCGAGCGGCTCCAACTGGTCGTTGAGGTGGTCGGTGAGGGCGATGAGGTTGCGGACACGGACAGGCTGCACCGAGGCCGGCTGGGCATCGGCGGCGCGCAGGGGTAAATGGTCTAAATCGAGCGATTTGAGAAATTGGTAGGCGCGATACGACTGGACCGGCAGCTGCTGGGGGGTGCGGTGGTGCGCGCGGGCCAACTGCTCCACCTGCGCCAGGGCGGCCGACACCCGCTGGCGAAAGCCGGGCACCTCTTCGGGCAGCAGGCCGGCGCCGAGCTCGGCGCGCACCTGGCGCATGAGCGCTACCAGCCCACGGATGCGGAGGGTGGGCATTTTAAGGTGCCTCAAAGCTTGGCAGCCCAACGTGGTCGCCGCCGTCACTTAGGGTGAGCCGCTCGCCCGTCTCGGGGAGGTAGAGGCCAAGCTCGAGCGTGTAAGCGCCGGGAGCGAGGCTGAAGCTGTAGTCGTCGATGACGTATTCGCCGGGGTCCCAGAGGGGCGTGGCGTAGCGGCCGCCTTGGGGCTCGGCGTCGGTCTGCGCGACCAGGTGGCCTACCGAGTCGAGCACGTGGACGAAGACGGTGTAGCTGCGCTCCAGGGGGGCCAGGGCTTGCCAGACCAGGCTGAGCGTGGTGGCGGGTCCGGGGGACAGGGTGTAGCCGTGCAGGCGGGCGAGGCCGCCGAAGTCGGCGTCAACGGTGGCGGCGACGGGCGGCGGGGCGTAAACACGGTCGATGCGCTGGACGTCGAGCGTGCCCAGCACGGCCTGGCCGTGCCCGGCCACTTCCACGGTCAGTGGCGTGGGGCCGGCGGGGAAGTCGGGCGGCACGCGGAGCAAATGGCGGTCGATGAGCACCTGACCAGGCGACCAGGCGGCAAACGGAAAGCTGCCGCGCACGGGCTGGCCGGTGTACAGCACGGTTTCGCCAAGCCGCAGGGTCAGCGCGGCGTCGGGGAAGGGCCGGGGCGCGTGCCAATAGAGGCTCAGGTGCAGGGGTTCGCCCTGGCGCGGCGCAAGGGTGTTGGCGCTGAAGCCGAGCAGGGCCAGGTCGCCGGCCAGACCCGGCGGCACCGACTCGGCCGGGGTCACCGGGTTCTCTGCCAGCAGATCAGCCGCGCCAGCGGGCGGGCCGCCAGCCAGGGAGAGCGGTGGCAGCAGCGCGCGGTTGCCGGCGTATTCGCCTGTGTCTGAAAGGCGGGGCAGGTTGGTGTTGGTGCCGGCCGAGAAGAGGCCGACCTTGACGGTGTAGGCGCCGGGCGGCAGGCCGGCGGGCAGGGGCACGGTGACGCGGGTGAGCAGGGTGTCGCCCACCTGCCACTGTTCGGACGGATAGTTGAAGCCGGGGTTCTGGGTCCAGGGCTGGTCCCAGGCGTCGTACAGGCGCGCGTGCGGCAGGAAGTCGCCGGCGGGGGCAAGGTTCTCGATGTGCCAGCGCAGATCGAGCTGCACGGCGGTGGTCGTGGTGAGCACGCGGTAGCCGGTGAGCGTGGCGCTGTTGCCGAAGTTCTCGCTGAGGGGGATCAATGCGGGCAGGGGTGGCGGCCGGCCGGCCGCGAAGCGATAGGCGCGGAAGGCCGGCTGGTTGTCGGGATCAAGCGGCGCGGCGACGAGGTTGGGCGCCCAGCCGGCCAGCCAATCTTCGGGGGGCGGCGCGGAGCGCGCGAAGACATAGAGCGCCTCGCCCTCGGCCGGGATGGCGAGGGAGGTGCCGCCGGTGAGCCAGTGGACGGTCTCAAAGTTGCGCAGCAGGTAGGCCAGGGTGGGGTGGCGGTAGTGGAGGCTGGAGACGTAGACGCTGGCGCCGCTGAGATCGGCCTGGTTAAGGTAAGCGGCCAGGGCGGTGAGGTCGGCGTCGTTGTTCAGCCGCTGGTTGGGCAGCTCGGCCCAGGTCTTGAAATATTGCCGGGCGGTGGCGCCGGTGCCCAGCACGAGGGCCAGCAGGGTCAGCCAGGCCATGGGATAGGCGGTGGGGAGGAGCGGGCCAGGCCAGAACTTCTGCAGCCCACGATACGAGGCCAGCAGCCCGCGCGCGGGGAAGACAAACAGCAGCGGGATGAGGCCAAAGGCGCGCACGTTGGACGGGAAAATGTCGTGCACGGAGAGGGCGGTGGGGAGGAGGAGCAGGGGCAGCCAGGCCAGAAGAAGCACCTGTGTGGCGGTATGTAAGTGTGTAAGTGTGTAGGTGTGTGACGCGAAGCGTGTGGGTGTGTGAGTGGGAGGTCTGAGAAAGTCGCGAACGGTCAGGATTAGGCCGACGACGAAGAAGAAGCCCAGGAGCGGGCCGAAGAGCGGGAGGCCGGGGATGTTGAAGCGGTCGTAGGGCTCGCCATTGATGAAGAGCATCTCGGCGGCGCGGCGAACGCCCGTGAGGAGCAGGTCGAGCTCGCCGGGGCGGGGGACCACCTGGCCGGCGCGGTTGAGAAAATCTTCGGGATGGCGCAGGAAGTAGAGGCCGAGCGGCGCGAAGGCGGCCAGGGCGGAGAGGCTGAAGACAGCGAAGCCGGCGGCATAAGGCTTGAGGCGGCCGGCCCGCCATGCGCCGAAGAGCACGGCCAGCCAGAAGATGGCCAGGGGCACGGGGAAGAGGCGCGCGGCGAGGTAGGTGTAGGCGGCGAGGCCGGTGAAGAAGCCGGCGAGGGTGAGGTTGAAGA
>CAYUYN010000523.1:0-2726 GCA_964449185.1 uncultured Anaerolineales bacterium
CTAGAGCATTTCCGCCTGGGGCACACAACCCCCTGCCACGTACGCATCCGGGCATAGGCTGTGCGGCTCACCGCCGCGCAGTCTATGCCCGCTTTTATAAGCCCGCCCCGCTGGCGGGCAAGCGCGGTTTACCCCGGGTTCACCGGCCCCGCGCGCCAAAAGGAGTTCGGGTATGAGCAAAACCGGGTCGGCGCCGGCCGCGCCACTTAACCGTAAACAGCAGTCGCGCGTGCAGCGCGAAAAGCAGCAGCGCCGCCTTATCATCACCGGCGCCATGGTCGTGGCGGCCCTGGTAGTCGCCATCATTGGCGTGGGTGTGTTCGATTTCACCGTGCTGCGCCCGCGGCAGGTGGTGGCCCGCGTGGCGGACACTAACATCACCCAGGGCGAATTCGTCAAGGCCGCCAAGTTCCAGCGCTACCAGGCCATCGAGCAATATCTCTCGGTGCTCGAGCAGGCCCAGTTCTTCGCCGGCGATCCATCGTCGGAGCAGTTCTTCCAGCAGCAGTTGGCGCAGATCGGGGCCCCGCTGAACGATCCCGCCACGCTGGGCCAGAACGTCATCGACACCCTGGTGGAAGACCTGCTGATCCGCCGTGAAGCCGCCGCCCGTGGCATCACCGTCAGCCCGGCCGAAGTGGACAAGGCCTATCAGGAATACTTCCGCTTTTACCCAGAGGGCACCCCCACGCCCACCAACACGCCCACCCTGGCGCCCACTCAGACCCCCACGGTCGTAGACCTGACCCGCATGGCCGAGCTGACCGCCGCGCCCACCCTGACGCCGACGGCCACCCTGAGCGTCACGCTGACCCCCGGCCCCACCCTCACCCCCACCGCGACGACCACGCCCACACTTACACCCGCGCCCACCCTTACCAGCACGCCTGGGCCCAGCCCCACGGCCACGGGCACCCGCACGCCGCGCCCGACGCCCACGGCCTACACCACCCAGGGCTTTGGCACGCTGGTGTCCGGCTACCAGGGCGACCTGCGCCAGCAGACCGGCCTCAGCACCGCCGCCTTCCGCCGCCTGCTCGAAGCTCGGCTGTATCGCGAGAAGCTGGGTGAGCTGCTCGGCGCGACGGTGCCCACCACGGCCCAGCAGGCCAACGTGCGCCACATCCTGGTGGATAACGTGGCCCTGGCCCAGGTGATCCTCGACCAGCTCAAGAACGGCGCCGACTTCGCCGCGCTGGCCGCGCAGTATTCCATCGACACCTCCAACAAGGACCTCGGCGGCGAACTGGGCTGGATCAGCCCCGGCGACACGGTTGAGACCTTCGATGCCGTGGCCTTCAGCCTGCCGGTCGGCACGTTCAGCGACCCGGTCCAGACCACCTTCGGCTATCACCTCATCGAAGTGCTGGCGCGCGAAGAGCGCGAGCTGGAGCCGGCCGCGCTGGAGCAGGCCCGCGCCAAGGCGCTGACCGACTGGCTGGCCGCCCAGCGCGCGCTGACCATGCCCGCTGGCCGCCCGCTGGTGGAAGTGTTCGACAACTGGCGCGATGCCGTGCCCAACACGCCGCGCCTGCCCACCCAATAGCGTTAAGGCTTAACCACAACGCGGGTGTGGAAAAACGCGCTGCGTTTTTCCACACCCGCATTTTAATTTAATCGGAGATCCGCGCCGCTCAGCCGATGTGCTCGGCGTGGACGATCTTCTCCGCGCCCTTGACCTTCTCGCCCTCCAGCTTGAGCCCCATGACCTGGCTGGCGCTGTCGGCGCCCATGCTGATGCCGTAGACCGTATCGGCCACCTGCACGGTGTTGCGGTTGTGGGTGACGATGATGAACTGGGTGCTGTTCGACAGCGACAGCAGCATGTCGCGGTAGCGGCCCACATTGGCCTCGTCCAGCATCGCGTCCACTTCGTCCAGCACGCAGAAGGGCGTGGGCGAGACGCGCAGCAGCGCGAACACCAGCGCGCAGGCCGTCAGGCTGCGCTCGCCGCCCGACAGCATGGCCAGGCTCTGCGGGCGCCGGCCCGGCAGCCGCGCCTGGATGTCGATGCCGGTGGTGCTGAGGTGGTCGGGGTCGGTGAGCACCAGCTTGGCGCCGCCGCCGCCAAAGAGCCGCGCAAACGTGTCGCGGAACTCGTTGGCCACCGCGTCGAAGGTTTTGCGGAAGTCACGCTCCATCAGCACGTCCATCTCGGCAATGACTTCGCGCAACTGGAGCTGGGCGGCTTCCAGGTCGGCCATCTGGGTGGTCAGGAACTCGTGCCGCTCCTTGACCTCCAGGTACTCGCGCTCGGCGTCGGGGTTGATGAGGCCCATGCGCCGCAGTTGGCCGCGCTTGCGGTTGAGCTGGTCTTCCAGGCCCTCGGGCAGGCTGTCGACGTTCTCCAGCCGCTCCACCACCGGGTACAGAGGCAGGGGGGTGGGGCCGCTGCCGGCGTCGCCGTAGTCCAGCTCCACCAGGCCAAAGTCTTCCTCGATGCGGCGGCGCATGCCTTCGAGCTCTTCGTGCTTGCGCACGTGCTCCAGCTGCGCCTCGCCGTTGCGCCGCTCGGCGGCGTGCAGGGTGGCGCGCGCCTCGGCGTCGCCGGCCTCCACGCGGGTCTGCTCGGCCTCCAGCTCGGACAACCGCCATTCCAGCGGGCGCAGGCGGGCGGCGTGGGTTTCGATCTGCTCCCGCAGGGCCGCTTCGCGCTCGCGCGCGCCGGCCGCGGCTGCCAGGCCGGCCTGGGCTTCTTCATCCAGCCGGGCCAGCTTGGCCTGCCG
>CAYUYN010000524.1:0-2725 GCA_964449185.1 uncultured Anaerolineales bacterium
GGATGGGGTGAGGCGGGCACGGCTGTCAAGGGACGCAGCGCGTGAGAAGGCCCTCACGTGCTCATGGACTGCATTAGGGCGTTCTCACGCAAGCGTCCCTGGCCGTCGGGGCAGGCCGCCTGCATGCCCGAAGGCCAGAAAGAGAACGCCCTGATGGTCTGCATACCGTCTCCTTGACGCCCCTTCCCCCACCGTCTATGATGACCACCAAGGAACCTCTCCATGCCAGTTGATCCCGAAATGCTGCGGGCCTTTATGCGCCATTGGCCCACCGGCGTCACCATCCTTTCCACCCGCGACGACGGCCACAGGCACGGTATGACCGTCAACTCCTTCACCTCCGTGTCGCTTGAGCCGCCGCTCGTCCTCGTCTGCATCGAGCAAAACGTCCGCTCCCACGCCATGATCCTGCGCTCGGGTGTCTTTGCCGTCTCAATCCTGCGCAGAGGGCAGGAGTGGATCTCGAACCGCTTCGCCGGCCGCGACACCGAAAACACCGACCGCTTCGAAGGCCTCGCCCTCCACACCGCCGTCACCGGCGCGCCCATTCTGGCCGTGAACATCGGCTACCTCGACTGCGTTGTCAACGCGCGGCACCCGGCCGGTAACCACACCATCTTTGTGGCCGAGGTCGTGGCCGCCAACCCCGGCCCGCTGGACCCTTCGGCCCCGCCCGAGCACGACGGTGCCAGCCCGCTCCTGTACTTCAACCGCGACTATCACCGCCTGTGCTAATGGGCTGACCCGGTTTTGACCAACCCGTTCTCCGCCGCCCGTCTGCGCGAACACGCCCGCTCGTTGGGCTTCAACCTGGTGGGCCTCACCCCCGCCGCGCCGTCGCCGCACCTGCAGGCCTACTTCCGCTGGCTCGACGCCGGCCAGCATGCCGAGCTGGGCTATATGGCCCGGCCCGACCGCCAGGCCCGCCGCCGCGACCTTAACGTGATCCTCCCCGGCGTGCGCTCGCTGGTCATGGTGGGGCTCGACTATCACACCCTGCGCCTGCCGCCCGCCCTGCTGGACGACCCCGCCCGCGGCCGCATCGCCGCCTATGCCTGGGGCCAGGACTACCACGCCCTCATGCTGCCGCGCCTGCGCGCGCTGGGCGAATGGCTGCAAGCCGCCAGCCGCACCCTGGCCCGCCCGCGCGCCTACGTGGACACCGGCCCCCTGCTCGAGCGCAGCCATGCGCAGCAGGCCGGCCTGGGCTTTATCGGCAAGAACACCATGCTCATCAACCCGCGCCGCGGCAGCGACTTCTTCCTCGGCGAGCTGCTCACCGAGCTGGTCTTTGACGACTACGACCGGCCCGCGCCCGCCACCCAGTGCGGCACCTGCACGCGCTGCCTGACCGCGTGCCCCACCGGCGCCCTGCCCCAGCCCTATGTGCTCGATGCCCGCCGCTGCATCAGCTACCTCACCATCGAGCACCGCGGCTGGATCGACCGCGCCCTGCGGCCGCTGCTGGGCAACTGGGTGTTCGGCTGCGACCTGTGCCAGGTGGTCTGCCCCTGGCAGCGCTTTGCGATCCAGAGCCAGGAGACCGCCTTCTTCCCGCTCAGCCCCGATCGGGCCGCGCCGCCGCTGGCCCACCTGCTGGCCCTCAGCCCGGCGGCCTTCCAGCGTGAATTTGCCGGCACGCCCCTCGAGCGCGCCGGCCGCGACCAACTGCTGCGCAACGCCAGCCTGGCCGCCGCCAATGGCGCGCAGCATGCGTGTGTGCCCCTGCTCGAAAACCTGCTGGCTGATCCCAGCATTATCGTGCGCGGCCACGCCGCCTACGCCCTGGCCCGCCTCCTCGGCCCCGCTGCCGCCGCGCGGCTGGAAGCCTGCCTGGCCCAAGAAACCGATCCCGCCGCGCGGGATGACCTCGAGACGACACTCCACGACCTGTAGGCACAAGGGACAAGTCGGGGTGTGTAGGAGCCGGAAAAGCGGGTTCCCACACATCCCACCTTTCTGCGCTCATTGACCAAATCCGATTCTTTGCCTACACTATCTCTTATACGCTGCGGCGCGCGGGCTGAGGCTGCCGTGCCGGCCGCGCCGCAGCCAGCCTTACAACCGCATCGGCCCTTTTCCGAGGTAGAAGCTCATGCAGTGGACGGTAATCATCGTTTTTACGATCGTGGTGGTAGTGGTCGGGGCCTACGCGCTGGGGACTTACCTGCGCCGCCGCCAGGACATCTTCTCCGACGTCATCCAGCCGGCGGCCCCGGCCGAAAAACCTTCCCCGGCTAAATCTATCACCGACCGGGAGGTGCGGGTGGTGGTCACCTGGCTGCTGAGCCAGGCCTTTGAACAAACCGGGGTCAAGGTCGCCGACGACAAGCTCGCTTTCCAGCGCATCGTCGAAGCCGCCGAAAAAGCCGTGCGCGAGCTCAAGACCCAGCCCGTCGTCACCATCTCGCTCCCCTACCTCACCGCCGATGCCAGCGGCCCCAAGCATCTCGAAGCCCGCCTCACGCGCGAGATGATCGTTGAGCTGGCCAAGTACTGACACGCTTGATTTCGAGCTCGCCGTCCAGCGCTTCAGCGGGTAAAAGCGTTCACCGCGAAGCGCGCCAAGACCGCTAAGAAAACCAAAAGCGGTCGAAAGGCATTTCAACTCGCCATCCGCGTAATCCGCCAAATCCACGCCATCGCGCACAATCTCCCATAACCTCCGTGTTATCCGCTTTTACGCGGAGCGGTGTAATCCGTGTACAAAATCCCCGCGCCCACA
>CAYUYN010000525.1:0-2725 GCA_964449185.1 uncultured Anaerolineales bacterium
GGCCCTGGCGGCCGGCGGCGCGGGCGATGCGCGCGCCTACTTCGGGCTGGCCGTTTACACACTGCTGCTGGCCCTGGCCGCGCTGGGACTGGGCTTCGTCATCAGCAGCCTGACCCGCCAGGCCGCCACGGCCGCGGGCGCGGCCATGCTGGCCTGGCTCGCGCTGGTCTTCTTCAGTGACCTGGGCCTGGCGGGCCTGACCCTGGCGCTGCGCCCCGCGCCGGCGACCCTGCTGGGCCTGCTGCTGGCCAACCCGCTGCAAGTCTTCAAGCTGGGCGCGATCTACAGCCTCCGCGCCACGCTCGACACCCTGGGCGCCGCCGGCCAGTACGCGGTCTATCGCTTCGGCGATTGGCTGCCAGTGCTGCTGCTCGGCGTGCTCGCGGGCTGGTCCCTGGCCGCTTTTGGTTTGGCCTTTGCGCTCTTTTGTCGCCGGGTGGACGCATGAAAACCCACACGCCTCTCGCCGCGCTTGCTTGTCTGCTGTTGGGTCTGCTGCTCGCCGCCTGCGTGCCCAAGACCGGCGAGCTGCAGCCGCCTGCCATCGCCTATGGGCAAGACCTGTGCGAGGCTTGCGGCATGCTCATCGACCAGCCGCAGCTCGCGGCCGCCACGATCGGCACGGACGGCAGCGCCCGCAAGTTCGATGAGATCGGCGACATGCTCCAGTACCACGCCGAGCATCCCACCGAACAGGTGCAGGCCTGGTTTGTCCACGACTACAACACCGAAGCCTGGCTGCGGGCCGAGGGGGCCTTCTTCGTCTACAGCCCCGGCCTGTCGACTCCCATGGGGCATGGCCTAGCCGCCTTCGAAACCGAAGCCGGCGCGCGCGCCTTCGCGCAACAGTGGAACACCCAGGTCCTGAGTTTTGACGAAGCGCGGGCCGCCATGCATGCCATGGAGCATGCCGATCACTAACCCTCACACGTTAAGGAGAATACGATGCAGAGCACATTGACACGCATCTCGCTCGGCCTGCTGAGCGGCGCCCTGGCCCTGGGCCTGGCCGCCTGCGGTGGCGGCTCCAGCAGCACCGCCACCCCGGCCGGCCCGGTGGGCGATGCCGTCAAAGGCCAGACCCTGTTCACCGGCACGTGCTCGTCCTGCCACGGACCGGACGCCACCGGCATTGCCGGCTTGGGCAAGGACCTCACCACCAGCACCTTTATTGCCGAACAAACGGATGCCCAGCTGCGGGAGTTTATCAAGACCGGCCGGCCGGCGTCGGACCCGGCCAACACCACCGGCGTCGATATGCCGCCGCGCGGCGGCAACCCGGCCATCACGGATCAGGACCTGGTTGATATCATCAGTTATCTCCGGTCGATCCACAAGTAGGCCCAGCCGCCGTCTGCGCTGGGCCAGTGGAGCAAAGAGCGATGGCTCTCCCTGGCACACCGTCACCTAACCCGCTGCGGATCGACCCAGCCACCGGGCTCCCGCTCCCCGATCCGTTTCCGGAGTACCTGCCTTGCCCGCACTGCGGCGAGGCCGAGGTCGAAGTCTGGTGCTACCAGTCTGAGGTGCTGTGCCACAACTGCGGCCGGCCGATCGCACACACGCGGCCGCCGGGCTGCGGGACGTATCCGTACTGTAAGCGGGGAGAAAGGCCGGAGGCGGGCTAGGCCGGCTCGGCCTGCTGCTGGAGCTGCGCCAGGCCCGTGATCAGGAGGTACCCGCCGCGCCGCGTCGCCACCCAGCCCTGCGCGCGGAAACGCGACATGGTCCGGATGGCCGACTCCAGCGTGGTCCCGGCCATATCCGCCAAGTCCTGGCGCGACAGCGGGATGGTGATGAGCACGCCCTCCGGCTCGGGCCGTCCGACGCGGTCGGCCAGCTTGAGCAGGATGTGCGCCATGCGCCGCTCGACCCGCTCGCCGGCCATGATCTGCAAGCCCATCATGGAGTGCAGACGGCCGCCCAACATGCGGATCAGCTTGCGCGCAATATTCGGGTGCTCGTCGAGCAGGCGCGCATATGTCTCGCTGGAGAAGCTCACCACCTCGGCCTCGATCATGGCCTTGGCCGTGGCGGGGTGCGCCTGCATAAACAGCACCGCGCCGCCAAACACCTCGCCGGGCGAGACCATCTCCAGGATCACCTCGCGGCCGTCCGCCTCCTGGTGGACGATCTTCACCTCGCCCGCGCGCAGCAGCCACACGCGGTCGCACGCCTCGCCCTGGCTGAAGAGGATGGCCTCGCGCTCAAAATGATCGGCGCGCGCCTGGCCAGCCAGGGCCGCCAGGTCGCGTTCGGGCAGGCCCGCCAGGAGAGGCAGGCTGGCGAGGAGTGCAAGCGTGGCAGGGGTAGTGTCCGGCGCCGGCGTAGACATACGTTTGCGATTATACCTTGCGTTCCACGGCCGGGCAGCGCCGTGACCGCCGGCTGGGTAAAGGATGAATGGAATGGAAGCTATCACCGAGACTTACCTGGCCAACCTGGCCGAACAACTCCCCGACATCCCCGCTGACAGCATTGTCAGCCGCACCCTCTACGGCGATGAGCAAGTCAAAGCCGTGCTGTTTGGCTTTGCGGCCGGGCAAGAGCTCTCTGAGCACACAGCCTCGACTCCGGCCATCCTGCACATCCTCCAGGGCCAGGCCACGCTCACCCTCGGCGCCAACACGCAGACCGCCGGCCCCGGCACCTGGGTCCACATGCCCGCCCGGCTGCCGCACGCCCTGGTTGCCCAAACCCCGGTCGTGATGCTCTTGCTGCTGCT
>CAYUYN010000526.1:0-2721 GCA_964449185.1 uncultured Anaerolineales bacterium
ACCCCCGGCGGGGAGGCGCGCCTGAGCGTGGTGGGCCAGCCGCTCCAGGCCCTGCTGCGCGGCGACCCCGGCCCGGCGCTGGCCAACACGCGCGACACCCTGGGCATGTTCGCCTTCACGGGTGACCCGGAGTATCTTTACAACATACCGGGCCGGCCGGTCTTTGAGACGCTGGGGGCGGTCTTGTTTGCGGTCGGGGTGGCCATCAGCGCGTGGCGCTGGCGGCAGCCGCGGCACGCCTTTATGCTGCTGTGGCTGTTGGGCGGCCTGGCGCCGGCCTTTGTCAGCGTGCCGGCGGCCAGCCTGGGGCATACCCTCGTGGCACAGCCCGCGTTCTACGTGTTCCCGGCGCTGGGCCTGGCGGCCGTGGCGGTGGCGGCGCGCGATTGGCGCTCGGGGCCGTTTGTGACCGTCTTCCTGGCGGTCGCTTTCCTGGTTGTGACCACCGCTCGCGACCTGCGCGCTTACTTCGTCCGCTGGCCGGCCCTGCCGGAGGTGCGGCGCTTGTATCGAGCCGATCTGCACGAAGCCGCGCCGGCCCTGCGCGGGCTGCCGGCCGGCAGCCCGCTGGGTCTGGCCTCCTACAATTTGCACCCGGCTGACGCGGTGGCGCTGGAGTTGGATACAGCCGGTTATGGTTTCCAACCGCGCGTCTTCAACCCGGCGCGGGCCTGGCTGGAACCCGCCGGCGATTGGGTGGTGCTGCTGCGTGCCTCGGCCCCAACCGACGGCGCGTTTAGCCAGCCGCCGCTCGTGACTGAGTTCGACCTGCGCTCGTCGCGGATTGAGGCGTTCGCTGAACCGGAGGCGCCGCTGTCCGTCGCCTTCGAGAATGGCTGGACGTGCGCGGGCTATACAGTCAACCGGGCTGGCGGCACGGTGACGCTCTACACCTACTGGCGCATCGGGCCGGAGTACGTGCCGCCGCCGCCGCGGCCGGTGGAGGTGCTGGCCGGCACGCCCCTGCCGCTGAAGTTCTTCGCGCACGTGTTGAACGCCGATGGCGCGGTGCTGGCCGGCGACGACCGGCTGGACGTGGACCCCGCTTACTTGCGCGCCGGGGATGAGTTTATTCAATTGCTGCGTTTCGAGCTGCCGGCCGAGCTGGTGCCGGGTGAATATCCGCTGCAGATTGGCTTGTACGACCCGCTCAGCGGGGCGCGGGTGAGCGTGACGACCGGAGAGGATCGGCTGGTGCTGACCCGCCTGGTGTGGCCGTGATGAAGCCCAAACAGCGTCAACTGCTCTTCAACCTGGCCCGCCTCATCATCTCGGCCGGGCTGCTGGTGTGGATCATCCGCGGCGCGGGCCTGACGCAGTTGCTGGCCGTAGCGCGCGACGCCGACTGGCGGCTGTATGGCCTGGCGGCGGTGCTGGCGCTGCTGGGCATCGTCATCCGCGCGCTGCGCTGGCAGGCGCTGCTCAACGCGGTGGGCGCGCGTGTGCCGTTCCGCCGCACCCTGTATCTCTACTTTGTCGGCGCGTTCTTCAACACCTTCCTGCCCACGGGCTTTGGCGGGGATGTGGTGCGCGTGCTGGAGATCGGCGAGGGCGCCACCTCGCAGCAGGCGGCCGGCACGGCCCTGGTGGACCGGCTGACCGGCTTCATCATGCTCTTCGGCCTGGCGCTGGCGACCCTGCCGTTCTCGTATCGCCGGCTGCCGCCGGGCACGGCCCTGCCGATTGCGCTCGTTGCGGCCGGCGTGCTGCTGGCCAGCGCGCTGCTTTTCGAGGGGCGCCTGCTGCGGCGGCTGACGGGCTGGCTGCCGCGCTCGCTCTCGCTGGCCGGCGATGCCTGGATCGGCAAGACCTACGCCGTCATCACGGCCTGCGGCCGGCGCGGCCTGGTCGCCGCCCTGCTGTTCTCGCTGTGGTTCAACCTGCAATTGATTGTGGAAAGCGTGCTGGTGGCGCGCGCCCTGGGCGTGAACGTCTCGCCGTGGGTGTTCTTCATGTTCGCGCCGATCACCACCGCGGCGCTGCTGGTGCCCATCTCTATCAGCGGCTTTGGCGTGCGCGAGGGGGTATACGTGACCCTGTTCGGCCAACTGGGGGTGGACCCGGCCCTGGCCGTGGCGCTGTCCCTGGCCACCTACTCGCTGGACATCCTGGCCGGGCTGACGGGCGGGGTGATTTATTTTGCGGCGGGGTTGTTGGGGTTGCGGGGCAGGCGTCTGGAGGACCCAAAAGCGGCGGAATAAACCCGCCGCTTTTTGGTTGGCCCGCTTACTGCTTATTGACCATCGCCGCCGCCATCTGCTCGGCGGCGCGTGCCACCTGGGCGGCGCGGGTGTCGCCGAGGCGGTCGTAGGCCTGGGCGCGAGCGGCGTGGGCGCGGGCGATGCCGGGCCAGTTGTTCAGCGGCCGCAGAATCGACAGCGCCGTCTGCGCGCACTCCAGCGCATACTCGGCGCTGGTCTCGACCAGGCCGGCGGCGCTGAGGTCGGCCTGGATGATGTACCACCAGCCCAGGCCCTGCTTGTACTCGGGCTCGTCCACGTGCTCGAACATCGGCCTGGACTCGGCGATAAGCTTGAGCCCGCGCTCGGGCTGGCCGTTGACCAGGCAGGTCGCGCCCAGCGAGAACATGGCGCGCGCGATGGACAGCCCCTCGCCGGAGGCCATGGCCGCCGACAGCTCCAGCTCGCCCAGCGGGGCCGCCTCGGCCTCGCGGCCAAGAGCGCGCAGGGCGTTGGCCTCGCGCAGGTACAGGTAGGCGCG
>CAYUYN010000527.1:0-2720 GCA_964449185.1 uncultured Anaerolineales bacterium
TGCCTGCCAAACGCAATCAGGTCACCGCCGCCGCGTGGCGCGCGTATCGCTTCCGCACCTTTCGCCACGCGGCGCGCCAACGCCTGAAGACGCCCGACGAGGCCGTGGCCTTTGTCGAGGAGCGCGGCTTCGTCTACTTCTGGCCCAACAAGGGCGTGGACCTGCCCAGCCTGTGGAGCGCCGTGGCCGGCGCCCGCCCGGTGGCCGACGCCCACGACGACCCCGGGCACATCACCTGGGGCTGGAAGGACAAGCTGCTGCCCAGCAAGCGCTGGTACTACGGCAAGCTGCTGCGCGGCCGGGCCACCATGGTGGCGCTGGGCACCCTGCCTTACTTCTACGCGCTGTCCGAGAACTACGGCGACGCCAACGACTACCTGCTCCAGTACGAAGAGGGCCGCCTCAGCCAGGAGGCCAAATCCATTCTGGAAGTCCTGCTGGAGCAGGGGCCGACGCACACCATCAACCTCCGGCGCGAGACGCGCATGACCGCCAAGGACAGCAACACGCGCTTTGAGCGCGCGCTCAATGAGCTGCAGGTCGGCCTAAAAATCCTGCCTGTCGGCGTGGCTGAGGCCGGTGCCTGGCGTTACGCCTTCATCTACGAATTGCTCGACCGCCACTTCCCCGATTTGCCGCGGCAGGCCCGGCCCATTGGGCGCGGCGAGGCGCGCTGCCGCTTGCTCGACCAGTACCTGCGCTCTGTCGGGGCCGCCACCGAGGCGAAGATGGTGTCGCTCTTCAAGTGGAAGCCGGTGGAGGTGCAGAGCGCCTTGGAGACCCTGGCGAAGGCAGGCGGGGCGCGGGCGGTGGAGAAGGTGGGGGGCGACGAGGGGGCGTGGTGGGTGACGGGGGAGTTATGAGGGCGTTCGATTGAACGCCCTTACACCGCCTCCCTTTGCGCTTAAGCCACCAGAAGCCCAAACACCAGCAAGATACTCAGCGCCAGCAAGCCCAACGCAAAAGCCACCGCCGACACCGTTAGCGCCTGCGACTTGCCGCGCAAGAGCCGCAGGAAGGCCGCGGCCTGCGTATCCGCCCGGGCGCTGGTGGCGATTTCACTCAGCGGCACCACCACCACCAGGCTGGTCGCCAGCGCGATGAACAGCAGGGCAATCGCGGCCACGCCCAGGTACTTGATCTCCGGTGAGCGCAGGAATAGCGGCGCGCTGTCCGAGGCCAGCGCCAGCACGCCCAAGAGTAAGGTGAGCAGGGTCGTCACCAGCGTCACGATCTGGCGCGCGGCGGCGTCGAGGTTGGCGGGGGCGGCCGTGACCTGGGCCGCGAACCACTCGCGCAGCGCGGCCTCGGCGGGTGTCTCGGCGTGGACGCTGACCAGGCCGGCGAACCCACGTTCTTTTACCCGGTCAGGCAGCGGATTTCGCTCGCACCCGGCGCAAGGCCAGCCCCAAAATCAGCGTCTCCACCGCCGTGGACGTGGTCAGCGCCACCGCGGCCAGCGCTACGCCCGGCGCCTGCCGCAGCACGCCGCCGATCAGCAGCACCGCCATGGTCAGCATGTTGGCCATCATCGCGAACGTCAGCGCCGAGGTCGCGCGCCGAGCCGTGAGCTGGCCGCGGAACCAGCTCTGCCAGCCGATGATGAAGGGCAGCAGCACGCCCACCTGCCCGCCGACGACCGCCATCCGCGCCAGGTCTTCGTTGACCCCGATCAGCGTCCTGAAGTAGAAGTGCGACAGCGGCGTAAAGCTGACCAACGCCAGCAGCGCCGTGCAGACTATCCCCAGCCGCAGGCTGAACTGCCGCAGCGCGGGGCGGCTGTCTTTCTCGTCGATCAACGTAATGATGACTTCCGGAAGTGCCAACGCGGGCGAGCGCAGGATGAACAGCAGGCCGGCCGCCACCGGCCACGCGGCCAACATCGACTCTGGGTTAGGCAGGCGCGCCAGGGCCGCGGCCACCAGCGGCTGGGCCAGCAGGAAGAGCAGGGTGCTGGCGGCCAAAGGCGCGTGAAAGCGCGCGAGCTCGCCGTACGTCAGGTCGGGCGCGGTGGCTGCGACGCCCGGGCCAAAGCGTTTGGCCACCAGCGGCCGCGCCGCCAGGTGCGCGTAAACGGCTTCCACCAACACCCCAAACGTCAGCCCCACGGTGCCCACGGCCACACCCGGCACCCGGCCCGTGAGCGCCAGGAGGGTCGCCACACCGGCCGAGCCCAACAGCCGCAGCAGCGTGCCCTGGCCCACGAAGCGCGTTTGGCCGTAGCGGATGAGCACGCCTTGCTGGAAGCGTCGCCAGGCGATGGCCGCGCTCCAAAACACCATCAACCGCATCCCCAGCCGCACCGGCTCCACAATGCTGTCCGGCACGTGCATCCAACCGCGCACGATCACGTCGAACAGCGGCGTCCAGCCCACCAGGAAGTGCAGCACGGTCGTGCCCAGCATCAGGTGCAGCACGAAGCGCCGCAGCATGGCGTAGTTCTGCGGCGAGCGGGCCAGCGCGGTGCTGGTGGCCAGCAGCATGATCACCGGGCTCTCGATGGCCAGGCTCAGCGAGGCCACAATGCCAAAGGCCGCGATCATGCGCTCGGCTTCGGGCAGCCGCGCCAGCGCCGCGTTGACAAATGGCATCTCGCTGCCCATCAGCAGCCAACTGGCCGCCAGCGGCAGCCAGAACAACAAAATGCGCCGCTGACTCATGGGCGGCGCATCGGTCGCATATTGCGAGGCGGGCGGCATGCCAGCGAGTTTACCACACGC
>CAYUYN010000528.1:0-2714 GCA_964449185.1 uncultured Anaerolineales bacterium
GACGGCGCGCCTCCAAGCCGACCCGGGCCTGAAGGACTTGCTGCTCGGCCCGCCCGAGGTGGTGAGCTGGAACAGTCATTCTGATTTGGGGGTGCAGGTGCGGCTGATGGTCAAGACCCGGCCCGGGCAGCACTGGCAGGTGAGCCGGGTGATGCGGCAACTGGCGCTGGAAGCGCTGCAAGCCGAAGGCCTGCGGCCCGCCCGGTGACCGTTTGGCGGGAGCAGCCGGCCGGGTCGTGACCGGTTTGCGATAAAATCTACTGCGGATGGATCAAGGAGGAGGCAGGCGTGCATTTCAGGCGAATGGTGTGGGCGTTCGTGTTGGTGAGTCTCATGGCCGTGGCGTTTGGGCAGGCGGTGCCCACCCAGGCCCAATCGGCGCCAGTGTTCACGTTAAGCGGGGCGAGTGCATATCTGCGCGATACGCCCAGTCCACAGGGCGAGCGCACCTATTCAATCTTCCAGGGCCGCGCTTACCCAGTCACCGGCCGCACCGCCGACAGCGCCTGGCTGCGCCTGGATTTTGCCGGGGCCACCCGCGGCACGTGGATCCAGGCCAACTACGGCACCCTGGGCGGTGAACTCAGCACCGTGCCGGTGGTCGCACCCGCTGTTACCAGCGTCAACGTTGTCCCGGCGGGGTCGGGTCCCACGCCCTTCGTGGTGGAGAGCGCCAACATTGGGCCGGTGCGCGGCCGGCTGACCATCACCGTCGCCAGTGTCTACATCCGGTCTGGGCCAAGCTGGACCTCGGCGCGGATTGCGTCGCTGTTCAAGAACGCGGTGGTGGATGTCGTCGGGCGCGATGCCGCCGGCAGTTGGCTGCAGCTTGCTGCGGGCTGGGTGCCGGCGGGCGTGGGCACCTACAGCGGGCAGAGCATGTCCCTGCCCATCAGCGGCGGCGGCCCGCCGCCCACGGCTGTCCCCGTCGCAGCCGCGCCGCCGCCCGCCGAGCTGCCGGCGTGGATCCCGATTCTAACGCCGCACAGCCGCAACCTGTACGCGCTGGCCGGTCTGCGCGGGCGCAACCGGCGGGCCTTTGCCATTGCGGGCGACTGCAATTCGGAGAGCTACCTCTACTCTGATCTGATTGGCAACGGCTGGTACGGGTACGAGACCAATCAGTATCTCCATCCCACCTGGCTGTATTTCGGCCGGTCGATGAAGCGCCCCATGTGGGCCGTGAACGGTGGACACAACAGCAGTTCGGTCATGGACCCGCTGTTTGCCGACCCGCAGTGGTGCTTGCCCGGCGAGACGCCCTTTGCCTGTGAGCTGCGCGTGCCCAATGCCAGCATCGTCTTTATCATGCTGGGCACCGGCGATCAGTTCCAGTGGCGGAACTTCGAGGCGAATTACCGCAAGCTGGTGGACTACGCCATCGCCAACAACGTGCTGCCCGTCCTGGTGACCAAGGCGGACGCGCTCGAGTCGGAAGAGGGCGGGGCGGAGCCGGGCTACCTCAACAACGTGGTGCGGCGCCTGGCGGCCGAGTATGACGTGCCGCTGTTTGACTTCAACAAGGCGGTGGCGAACCTGCCCAACGGCGGCCTCACCGACGAGCCCGGCCACGACTTCCACCTGAACGTCGAGGCCGTTGGTGTGCACGTGCTCGGCACCCTGCAGACGCTGTACAGCATTCGTAATCGGTAGGGGCGTTCAATCCCGCACCTGCGGCCGGCACCGGTGAGCGGCAAGCGTGCTTGCCGCTCACCGGGTGAATGGGCAGGTGTGAACGCCCCGACAATGAACACCTCGTGGTCCACGGCTGAACCGCTGAACGCGTCGACCACCCGTGACACGGCGGCGAGTGCCGCTGACTGGCACTCCGCCATATCACTACGCCGCCGGTGCGGGATTGACCGCCCCCTACCCCGCCGTAAACGCGAGCGGAACCCGCTCTAATACAACACGTAGCGGCGCAGCGCATCCAACACCTGCAGGGCCGTCAGGTTGCGGACGGTGTAGCCATACTGCAGGTGCGCCTCGTCAAAGACGGCCGAGCGGCCATCGGGCGGCGTGTTGTAGTGAAACCCATCCGGCAGGCAGCCGCGGTTGGGCAAACGCTCCACCGCCATCCGCAAATCCAATAGCGGCACGTCATACTCCACGGCCAGGGTGCGGATCAGGCCGTTCGTAAAGCCAGGCGGCGCCGTGTTTTCCAACGACTCCAGGTCGTCGGCCTTGGTGATGAGCACCGGCACGATGCCCTGCGAGAGCGTGTACTCGATGATCTGCCGGTAGCGGCCTTCAAAGCCCTGCCAGGTATGCTGGTCGCCCGTGCCCAGCAGGATCAGCGCCACGCTGGGCTTGTGCAGCCGATATTCGCACGCCAGTGGCGACTCGCTCCCGCTGCACCGGCCATCGGCAAAGGCCGGGTCCAGCACCTTGGCCGTGCTGAAACTGCCCACCGCCGAGGCGCTGTCGCGCGAAAACGAGCCAGCAAAGTAGCTGATGGTGGGCGAGAGATAGTCGTACGCGCCCAGGTTGAAGTTGCCCACGTCAAAGGGCGCTAGAAAGGCCGGGTTGTCGGTGTTGCTGTCGCCCACCAGCGAGAACGCAAATTCGCGGTTGCCCAGCGCCGCCCCTTGCAGGTAGACCTCGCGCGCGTGGGCGCTGATGCCCGACAGGTAGCTGACCACCGCGTCGGGCGCTTCCACGGCGGTGCCGGTCACCTCTAGCAGTTCGAGATCACCCGTGACCACGACGTAGGC
>CAYUYN010000529.1:0-1409 GCA_964449185.1 uncultured Anaerolineales bacterium
GGCCGGCGCTGGATGACCGTCTCGTCCGCCGGGGCCGGGGCGGGGGCAGGCGCAGTTGCCGGCACGGGCGGCCGGCGGCCACCGGCGATGATGGTCATTTCAGCCGCGGCTTCGGCCAGCGAAGTGCCCAACAGCGCGGCGGTGAACGCCAGCATGTCGGGGAAGCGGTCTTCCGGACGGATCTCCAGGCCGCGCACGAGGGCCGCGGCGGTGCGCTCCGACAGGTCGCGCCGCACATCGCGCGGCGGGCTGAGGCGGGCATTGCCCAGCAGCCGCTCCACGCTGTCGGGCGGGGGCAGGCCCACCAGCAGGGTATAGAGCGTGGCGGCCAGCGCATACTGGTCGCTGCGCGCGTTGGCGCGCCCCACCCCATACTGCTCGGGCGGCGCGAAGCCGGGCGTAAAGGCCATGGTGGCCGTGTCCGTCTTCTGGTCGGCCGAGGCCGGACGGGCCACGCCAAAATCCACCAGCACGATCTGGCCCTCGGGCGTGAGCTTGATGTTGGCCGGCTTGATGTCGCGATGGACGATGGGCGGGACCAGGCTGTGCAGATAGCGCACGGCCTCGCAGATTTGCGGCGCCCATTGCAGCACCAGGGCCTCGGGCAAGGGGCCCTCGCGCTCCAGCCGCTGCTTGAGGTCCTCGCCCTCCACGTAGTCCATCACGAGGTACTGCTCGTTGCCGAGCACAAAGTGGTGGGTGACGCGCGGCAGGTTGGGATGGCGCAGGTTGGCCAGCAGGCTGGCCTCGCGCCGGAACAGGCGCTCGGTCTCGGGCGAGAGGGTCAGGTTTTGCTTGACCGCGCACGGCAGGCCGCCCAGGCTCTGGTCGGCGGCCAGGTACACCGCGCCCATGCCGCCCTGCCCCAACACGCGGACAATGCGATAGCGGCCATTCAGGATCGAACCGGGTTCAAGAGGCATGGGGAGATGGTAATTGGTAAGTGGTAATTGGTAAGTGAATGCGTATGGCTTATTGCGTATTACAGATTGTGTTAGTCCGCGGCGGCGGCTTCGGGCGCGGGCGGGGCGGCGCCGCCGTGGCTGGCCTCGGCAATGGCGCGCGGCACGTTCACGGTCAGCAGGAGGCCCAACCCGACGATGAAGAGCACGATCACCGACAAGATCCCGAAGCGCAGGCTGCTGAAGCGGTCGTTGACCAGGGCAAACAGGAACGGCCCCATCCACGAGGTGCCGCGCTCGCTCACCTCGTAAAACGAGAAAAACTCCGCTTCGCGGCCGGGCGGGATCATCTGCGAGAACAAGCTGCGGCTCAGCGCCTGGCTGCCGCCCAGGATGATGGCCACCACGAACGCCAGCAGCCAAAACTCCAGGTGGCGCTGCTGCATCCCCAGCACCTGGGCGGTGCTCGTCATGCCCAAGAAGGCATAGACCACCACCCCACTCCAG
>CAYUYN010000529.1:1509-2712 GCA_964449185.1 uncultured Anaerolineales bacterium
CACCTGGGCGGTGCTCGTCATGCCCAAGAAGGCATAGACCACCACCCCACTCCAGATCAATAGGCTCGAGATCAGTGCCCGCACCGTGCCCATGCGCCTGGCCAGCCAGGCATAGAAGTAGGCGCCGCCAAAGGCCACGATCTGGATCATCAGGATGACCAGGATGCGGCTGGTGTCATCCATGCCCAGCTCCTCGGCGGCAAAGATGGCCGAGACGACGATGACGGTCTGGATGCCGTCGTTGAAGAACAGGTAGGCGACCAGGTAGCGCACGGTCTGCGGAAAGCGGCGCACCTCGCGCAGGGTGCCGCCCAGTTGTTTGAAGCCCACCGACAGCAGGTTTTCACCCGGCGGCAGCGCACGCGGCACGTGGCGCGAACGCAGCCGGGCGAAGGTAATCTGCGCAAAGCCAAACCACCACACGCCGGCCGACACCAGGCTGAGGCGCGCGACGGTCGACCCATCCAGGCCGAGACTGTCGCGCAGCAGGAACAGCAGCAAGTTGAGCAGCAGCAGCAAACCGCCGCCGGCGTAGCCCATGGCAAAACCGGCCGAGGACACCCGGTCGCGCCGGTCGGGGCTGGCAATGTCGGGCAGGTAGGCGTTGTAGAACACGATGCTGGCGCCAAACGAGACGTTGGCGATGATCAGCAGCAGGCCGCCGAACACGTGCAGGGGCGGCTGGATGAGGAACATCAGCAGGGTGGCGACCGAGCCCAACACCGCGAACAGCATCAGCATGCGTTTGCGCAGGTGAGAGTAGTCCGCGATGGCGCCCAGCACGGGCAGGATGAAGACCTGGAGCATGACCGACAAGGAAATGCAGTAGGTAAAGAAGGAGTCGTAGCGGATGGAGAAGCCCAGCACGCGCAGGAACCCGTTGGCGTCGGCGGCCGCCTGGGCGACACCGGTCAGATACGGCCCGAGGAAGACCGTGATGACCGTGGTGCTGAAGGCGCTGTTGGCCCAGTCGTACATGGTCCAGCCGAAAATCTCACGCTGGTCGTTGACGGTGGCAGGGATGGCGGCGGCCATGGGTGGCTCTCCTGGGGGTGGCTCGGCGCTTATGATAGTGGGAACGGGCGGAAGAGCAAGTGGGGAAGAGCAGGTGTGGGGGTGTGGGGGTGTGGGAGTGTGGGAGTGTGGGAGTGTGGGGGTGTGGGGGTGTGGGGGTGTGGGTGGCACGCAAGCGAGCAGTCGGCA
>CAYUYN010000530.1:0-2657 GCA_964449185.1 uncultured Anaerolineales bacterium
CCACGACCCGGGATCGCGGCCAAAAGCGGGCCGCGCCGAAGTCGGACGCAAGCGTCGGACTCCGGTTTTGCCCCCACGGCGAAATACACCCGCTAATGCTTCGCCAATCCTTTTGGTCATACAATGAACCAATGCTCAGAGTCCTTATCGCTTCCCCTCACCCAGCCATGCGCGCCGGGCTGCACGTGTTGCTTGAAGAGGCACAGCGCTCGGTGGGCGGCGAGCCGGTGCGCGTGGTGGGCGAAACCGAGTCGGTGGACACCACCCTGCAATGGATGCGCGCCGCGCAGCCGCAGGTGGTGATCTACGACCTGGCCTTTGAAAGGGATGACGGGCTGGCGGGTCTCTGGCGGCTGCGGTCGCAGTCGCCGGGGGTGGCGGTGGTGGCGCTGTGCGAGAACAATGACGATGGACGCGTGCTGGGCGCGCTGCAGGGTGGGGCACGCGGCTGCCTGCCCAAGACCGCCACCGGCACGGAGCTGCTGGGCGCGGCTCAGAGCGCGGTTTCCGGCGAGCCGGTGCTGCACCCGGCCACCACCGCGGCGCTGCTGCAGCAATTGCGCGGCGATGGCCACGCGGTCACCCTCAGCCCGCGCGAGGCGGAAGTGCTGCGCCAGGTCGCGGCCGGGCAGACCAACAAGTCCATTGCGCTCAAGCTCGGCATCAGCGAACATACGGTTAAGTTCCACCTGGGCTCCGCCATGACCAAGCTCGGCGCGGCCTCGCGCGCTGAAGCGGTGGCAACGGCCATCCGGCGTGGGCTGATCTCTGTTTAGGTGACAGAGGAAATCGGGGTGATCGGTTTGGGTCTGGCACAGCCAGACCCAAACCGATCACCCCCACAGCCTTTGTGCCGGCAGGGCGCTGGCCCTGCCCATTTAGTTAGGCCGTTCTTTTCCGCTTGGGGGAGGCGCGCCTGCCCCGGCGCGTGTTATCCTGCCGTCAACGATGAGTTCACTGGTCCTTTAGCAGCAGGAGAGACACGATGAGCGACGCACAGCAATTCTCTGACAGCCTGGCGGCGGCCGTTGAAAAGGCCGGACAGGTCACCGTATCTGTAGACGCGCGCGGGCGCTTCCCCGCCACCGGCATTATTTGGAACGCCAACGGCGAGATCCTCACCGCCGACCACGTCGTGCAGCGGGATGACAACATTAACGTCACCCTGGCCGACGGCGCCACGCACACGGCCACCGTGCTGGGGCGCGACCCCGCCAGTGACCTGGTGCTGCTCAAGATTGACGCCGCGGGCCTGCCGGCGCCCGAGTTTGCCGAGGGCGTCAAGGTGGGCCACCTCGTCTTTGCGGTCGGCCGTCCCACCGACCTGCAGGCCACCCTGGGCAGTGTCGTGGCGTTGGGCGGGCCGGTGCGCGGGCGGCATCGCCGCTTCGAGGCCTACATCCAGTCCGATGTCACCATGTACCCCGGCTTTTCGGGTGGTCCGTTGGTGGATGCCAGCGGGCGCGTGGTGGGCCTGAACAGCAGCTCGCTGGCGCACGGCGCCAGCCTGGCCATCCCGGTGGCCGTGCTGCGCGGCATCACCGAGGCCCTGCGCCGCGATGGGCGCGTCAAGCGCGGCTTCCTGGGCGTCAGCACGCAGCCGGTGGCCCTGCCCGAAGCGGTGGCGGCCGCACTCGGCCAGCCCACGGGGCTGATGGTCATCGGCACCGAGAAGGGCGGCCCGGCCGACCAGGGCGGGGTGCTGCAGGGCGATGTGCTGGTGGGCGTCGACGCCGACACCGTCAGCGATATCGAGGACCTCCAGTCGGCGCTCGGGCCGGAGACCGTCGGTAAGGCCACGGTGATCAAGGTCGTGCGCGGCGGCGAGGTGAAGGAAATTACGGTGACCGTGGGCGTGCGGGAGTAACTGGTCACTGGTTTACGGACATACAAAAACGGTGCGGCCCCGTCGAACAGCGTTCGACGGGGCCGCACCGTTTTCTTTTTCTATGGAACGCCTCGACTGGCTTACCGCGGCAGAGGCTCCAACAACTCGCCCAGCTCGACGGCCAGCCGCTTCTTCACCTCCAGCGTCAGGTCTTCGAGCGGGGGGCGCACCGGCCAGTGGGGGAAGCCAAACAGCTCGGCGAGGGCGAACTTGAGCACGGCGGAGCCATTGAAGCCGGCCGTTACCTTGCGCGCCTGGGTCAGGCGGGCCTGGGCCTCGGGCGCGGTAGTACCCCGCTGATGGGCGTCCCAAACCTGCCGGTTGAGCGGCGAGGTGATGTTGGCCAGGGCCGTGATAGCGCCGACCGCGCCGGCGGTTAAGGCTTCGGTCATGAGCGCGTCACTGCCCGCGAACACGCCCAGCCCGGGGAAGTCGCGCAGGACCTCCAGGGTATGGGGCAGGTAGTCTTGCGAGTCCTTCATTCCCCAGAGCTGCCGCGGGTAGCGGTCGCGGAGACGCGTCAGGCTCTCGGCCGGGATGGGCACGCCCGAGACCTGGGGGATGTGATACACCAGCAGCCGGCCAGCGTCGGGCACGGCCGCGTCGATGATCTGCTCGAAGTAGGCGGCGAGGCCGCCCGGTCCCACGCCCTTGTAATAGAAGGCGGGCAGCACCAATACCCCGTCAATCCCCAAAGCGAAGGCCGCGCGGGTCAGCTCAATGGTGTCGGGCAGGTTGGCGCAGCCGGTGCCCGCCAGCAGTTGTAGCC